>JAGQUI010000440.1 GCA_020438595.1 Propionibacteriaceae bacterium
CCGCCCATCGCGCCGGACATGGCCTTCACGATCACGTAGTCGAGGCCGAGCCGGTCGAAGGTCGCGACGTAGGCGTCGCGGTGGCGCTGGTACGACGCGACCAGCCCGGCATCGTCGATGTCGAAGGAGTAGGAGTCCTTCATCACGAACTCGCGGCCGCGCAGCAGGCCCGCGCGGGGCCGGGCCTCGTCGCGGTACTTGGTCTGGATCTGGTACAGCGACAGCGGCAGGTCCTTGTAGGAGGAGTAGAGGTCCTTCACCAGCAGGGTGAACATCTCCTCGTGGGTCGGCCCGAGCAGGTAGTCGGCGCCCTTGCGGTCCTGCAGGCGGAACAGGGTGGCGCCGTACTCGGTCCAGCGGTTCGTGGCCTCGTAGGGCTCGCGCGGCAGCAGCGCGGGGAACCGCACCTCCTGCGCGCCGATCGCGTCCATCTCCTCGCGGACGATGGTCTCCACCTGCTGCAGCACGCGCAGGCCGAGCGGCAGCCAGGAGTAGATGCCCGGGGCGGCGCGGCGGATGTAGCCGGCGCGGACGAGCCAGCGGTGGCTCGGCACCTCGGCGTCGGCGGGGTCCTCGCGGAGGGTGCGGACGAACAGCTGGGACAGGCGCGTGATCACCGGGCGATCCTACCGAGTCGGGTGGCCCCGCCCGTCCGCCGCTCAGGCGTGGCGCCAGTAGCCCTTGGTGATCACCGCGTCGGCGGGCAGGGCCCAGTGGTCGAGCAGCAGCGTCCGGGCGATCGGCACGACGGAGGCCTCGGCCGCCACGAAGCCGAGCACGGAGCCCTCGGGACGGTCGCGCTCCCCCAGCCGGGCCAGGGTGTCGGCGAGGCTGTCGGTGCCGCGGACCAGGACGGTGACGTGGGTACCGGGCTCGGCGGGGATCGGGACCTGTTCGTTCTCCGCGGCGACCTCGACGATCACGCGGGCCGGGGTTCCGGGACGCCGGGCGCGCAGGAACCGCGTGATCGCCGGCACGGCGGTCTCGTCGCCGGCCAGGAACCAGGCGTCCGGCGCGCCGGTGACGGCGTTGCTGCGGCGCGGGCCGGCGACGGCGACGCGGGCGCCGATCGGTGCACCCGCCGCCCAGGCGGAGCCCGGGCCGTCCCCGTGCACGACGAGGTCGAACTCGACCCAACCCGCGTCGGCGTCGGCGTTCAGGGGCGTGTACTCGCGGCTCGGCAGCTCGCGCCACTGCTCCGGCGTGGCGGGCACCGGCCCGTCCGCGGGGGCGAAGAAGACCCGCACGTGGTCGTCGGCTCCGGGGGCGTGGAAGCCCCGCAGCGCCTCACCGGCGACGCGGACGCGGGCGTAGCCGGGGGTGAGCCATTCCCGGGACACCAGTTCGGCAGGACGCAGGGCGGTGTCCAGGGGCACGGTCTCGAACGCCACAGGCGTGGTGAGGGTCATCGGCGGTCCTTCGCGGGGGAACTCTAACGGTATTTAGGTTAGCCTCCCCTTACCAAAATCCACCAACCGGTCTCGCCGGGCCGGACGGCGGGACCTCCCCGGACCGGTGCTGGCAGGATGACCGCGTGACCGAGACCCCGATCCCCGACGGCGCCCGCAGGGTGGCCGCGAAGCTGGCCGAGCTGGGCCACCCGCACGAGGTGGTGATGCTGCCGGTGACCGGCCGCACTGCCGAGGACGCCGCGTCCGCGCTCGGGGTGGAACTCGGCCAGATCGCGAAGAGCATCGTGTTCCGGCGGAAGTCCGACGACGCGGCCGTGCTCGTGGTCACCTCCGGCGACCTCCGGGTGGACGAGAAGAAGGTCTCGGCCCTGGTCGGTGCCCTCGGCCGGGCCGACGCCGACTTCGTCAAGGCGTCCACGGGGTTCTCCATCGGCGGCGTATCGCCGGTCGCGCACACCACGCCGCCGGTGATCGTGATCGACCGCGAGCTGTTCCGGTTCGACCGGGTCTGGGCCGCCGCCGGCCACCCGCACGCGGTGTTCCCGCTCTCCCCCGACGAGCTCGTCGTCCTCACCGGCGCCCCCGTCGCCGACGTCACCTGACATCGAACGCCGCCGTTCCGGTCGAACGCCTCCGCCCGCGCAGGAGCGCTCGACGGAAACGGAGGCGTTCGGCGGACCGGGTCAGAACAGGACCGTGGCGAACTCGCCCACCTGCTCGTACCCGACCCGCTCGTAGCAGCGGATCGCGCGGGTGTTGAAGTCGTTCACGTACAGGCAGGCCGTCGGGTAGTCCGCCAGCACGTACTCGGTGACGCCCGCCACGGCCGGCTCGGACAGGCCCCGGCCGCGCAGTGCGGGGTCCAGCCACACGCCCTGGATCTGGGCCACCGGGCCGCTCGCCGCGCCCACGTCGCTCTTGAAGATGACCCGGCCGTCCTCGATGATGCCGAACGCGCGACCGGAGTCGACGAGCCAGCGGCAGTACGTCCGGTAGCTGCCGTCGCCGCCGGCGAGCGGGTCGGCGCCGACCTCCTCGGTGTACATCGCCACCGACGCGGCGAAGTAGGAGTCGAAGTCGGCGGCGGTGATCGGACGCACCCTGCGGTCGGCGGCCAGCCTCGGCGCCTCGGCGATGGTCATCACCGGCTGCCGCTGGCGCACCTCCCTGGTGCGGCTGTACGCCTTCCCCCAGCGCTCGCTCAGGGCCCGCCAGAACGGCAGGGTGAACCACGACGGGCCGACGATCGACTGGAAGGTGCGGTACTTCCCGGCG
>JAGQUI010000441.1 GCA_020438595.1 Propionibacteriaceae bacterium
GCGCCTGCTCGGCGAAGAAGGCGACCGGGTCGACCTTCTCGCGCCAGACGCCGTCCGCGCAGAGGATGTTGTACTTGTACAGCGCGCCCGTCCCGACGCCCTCCACGAACAGGCTCCAGATGCCCGACCCGGGCACCAGGTGCATTGCGTCGCCGGTCCACCAGTTGAAGTCCGCGTTCAGCCGCACGTCACGGGCGTTGGGTGCCCAGACCGCGAACCGGGTGCCGTGGATCTCGCCCCGCTCGTCGTCGAAGAGGGTCACCTCGTGGGCGCCGAGCCTGCGCCAACACTCGGTGTCACCGCCGTTGTGGAACCCCTCCAGGTCCCAACCGGTGAGGCCGCCTGCCGCGTCGTGTGCCATCACTGCTCCTTGTCGGTCGGTGCCGGAGGGTTCAACGAAACCCTCCTGGCCTCATCTTGGACTGCTCGCCACGGGATGTGTGCCCAATTGGGGCGATTGCGTACTTCGTAGACGACCTCGTAAACAGCTTTGTCGAGTTCGTATGCGCGGAGCAGTGCCGGTTCGGCCCGGTGCTCGCCGGCATAGCCGTCGAGGAAGGCCCCCCGGGCCGCGGTGCACCACTGCCGGGCCTCGTGGCCGTCGGGGTCGGCGTGCGCGCTGCGCGCGTAGTCGAGGCTGCGCAGCAGGCCCGCCACGTCCCGCCAGACCGAGTCGAACTCCCGCCGCTCGGCCAGCGTCTTGAGCGGCTCGCCCTCGAAGTCGATGATCACCCAGGGACTTGTACCGGACGCGCTGCGGTGCAGCACCTGGCCGAGGTGGAAGTCGCCGTGCACCCGCTGGGTGGTCAGCTCCTCGCCCGTCGGGGCGGCGAACAGCAGGTGCGCGGCGTGCCGGTACTCGTCCAACTCGTGCACCTGTTCGGCCGCGGCGGCGAACCGGCGGACCATGTCCGCGGTGAGGTCCGCGCCGGGACGGGTCGCGGTACCGAAGGCGTCGGCGAGGCGGGCGTGCAACTCGCGGAGCTCGACGCCCAGCTGCAGGCACTCGGCGCTGATGTCGCGACCCGCGGCGCAGGCGTCGGTGGCGTACACCCACCCGTCGGTGATGCCTGTGATGCGCTGGCAGAACAGGCCGAGGTCGTAGTCGCCGTGCGAGAGCAGGCCGTAGAGGTCGGGGGTGATCCCGGAGTGGCTGAGCGCGCCGAGCACCTCGGCGTCGAGGTTGCGTCCCGGCTCGAGCTTGCGGAACAGCTTGAACAGGGTGGTCTCGCCCACCATCACGGTGGTGTTGCTCTGCTCGCCGGTGAACAGGCGCATGGCGGCGGCGGGGTCGAGCGGATCCGGGTCCGACCACCCCATGCCCTCCGGCGGAGCGGAGAGCAGCGCCCCGACCAGCGCGGCCATGGCCGCGGGGTGCGTGGGCGCGTCGACGATGTCGACCTCGCCGAGCCCGGGCAGGGTGGTGCGCCCGACCGGGAGGCCGGCCGGGGCGGTGCCTGCAGGGACATAGGCGGCGAGCAGCTGGTACACCTCGGTGCGGCCGTCGTCGTAGGCGATCTCGGCGAGTTCGGAGCGGACGGCGGGCCAGCTGCCGTCCGGGGTGTACCAGGGCAGCGGCGTGATGCCCGCGACCCGGGCACCCAGGCCCTTGCCGCCGAACCACCGGGCCTGGCGCAGGTAGCCCTCCCAGGCGGCCGCCGTGGTCACGTCCGTCACCTCACCGGCGGAGCACGTGCAGGATCATGGCCGGGTTCGCCGGGTGCAACCGGACGAAGTTCCGCTCGGCCCAGGTGAACGTGGCGCCGGAGAACTCGTCGCGCAGGTCGATCGTCGCCGCCTTCACGCCCAGCCAGTCGAGGTCGAGCCGGACGTCGCTCTCCACGCCCTGGTTGGGATCGAGGCTGCAGATGACGATCACCGCGTCGTCCCCGTCCCGCTTGGCGTAGGCGAGCACGCCGTCGTGCGGGGCGTCCAGGAACTGGATCTGGCGCAGCTGCTGCAGGGCGGGGTGGTCGCGCCGGATCTGGTTCAGGCTGCCCAGCAGCACGCTCAGGTTGGGGTGCGCGGAGAAGTCGCGGGGCCGGTACTCGAACTTCTCCGAGTTCTTGTACTCCTCGCCGCCCGGCTTCAGGGGTTCGTGCTCGAACAGCTCGAAGCCCGAGTACACGCCCCACGACGGGGACAGCGTGGCGGCCAGGACGGCCCGGATCGCGAACGCCGCCGGGTTGCCCGACTGCAGGTAGAACGGGTTGATGTCGGGAGTGTTGACGAAGAAGTTCGGCCGGTAGAAGGAGTCCATCTCCGTGGACAGCTCGGTGAGGTACTCCTGCAGTTCCTCTTTGGTGTTGCGCCACGTGAAGTAGGTGTAGCTCTGGTGGAAGCCGACCTTGCCGAGCGCGTGCATCATCTCCGGCTTGGTGAACGCCTCGGCCAGGAAGACCACGTCGGGATCGCTCTCGCGCACCTGCCGCATCACCCAGGCCCAGAACTCGACCGGCTTGGTGTGCGGGTTGTCCACCCGGAAGATCCGCACGCCGTGCGACATCCACAGCTTCAGGATGCGCAGCACCTCGGGGTAGATGCCCTCGGGGTCGTTGTCGAAGTTGATCGGGTAGATGTCCTGGTACTTCTTCGGCGGGTTCTCGGCGTAGCCGATGGTGCCGTCGAGCCGGGTGGTGAACCACTCCGGGTGCTCGGTGACCCACGGGTGGTCGGGGC
>JAGQUI010000442.1 GCA_020438595.1 Propionibacteriaceae bacterium
GGGCCACGTCGGGGTCGACGGCCGCGTCGAACTGGATCGGACCCTCCAGCGCCAGGTCGGGCATCTTCTCCCGCACGATCTCGGTGGCCTCGCGGACCTTGTCCACGTCCGCGCCCGAGCCCGAGGTGCCGGTCGAGTACGACAGCATCGCGACCCGCGGCTCGATCCCGAACGCCACCGCCGTCTCCACCGAGCTGATCGCGATGTCGGCCAGCTGGGCCGCGGTCGGGTCGGGGTTGACCGCGCAGTCGGCGTACACCACCACCTGGTCGGGCATGCACATCAGGAAGGAGCCCGACACGACGCTCACGCCCGGCTTGGTCTTGATGAACTCCAGGGACGGACGGATCGTGTTCGCCGTGGTGTTGATCGCGCCGGAGACCATGCCGTCCGCCATGCCCAGGTGCACCATCATCGTGCCGAAGTAGCTCAGGTCGGTGAGCTTCTCCTTGGCCTGCTCGATCGTGACCCCCTTGTGGGCGCGCAGCCGGGCGTACTCCGCGGCGAACCTCTCGATCAGTTCGGCGTCGGTCGGGTCGACCACGGTGACGCCGTGCAGGCTCAGGCCCAGCCGGGTCGCGCGCTGTTTGATCGCCTGCGCGTCGCCGAGCAGGACCAGGTTCGCCACGCCCCGCTGCAGCAGGATGTCGGCCGAGGTCAGGATGCGGTCGTCGGTCGACTCGGGCATGACGATCGTGCGCCGGTCGGACCGGGCGATGTCCTGCAACTGGTGCTCGAACATCAGCGGCGTGACCACGTCCGAGCGGTGCACCTGCAGCGCCTGCAGCAGCGCCTCGACGTCCACGTGCTCGGAGAACAGCCGCCGCGCGACCTCCACCTTGCGCGGGCTGGACGTCATCGCGCCCTCCAGCCGGAACATCCGGTCCGAGGACGTGTAGGTGCCGAGGTTGGTCATTCCGATCGGCAGCTGGTTGTGGATGCCGTCGACCAGCTTCACGATCGTGTCGGGGATCTCGTAACCGCCCAGCAGGATCACGCCGGCCAGCGGCGGGAACGAACCGGACCGGTGTGCCAGCAGCAGGCCGGGCAGCAGGTCGGAACGGTCGCCGGGCATGATCACGGTCGACTCCGGGGTGAGTCGGCGCAGCACGTTCGGCAGCGTCATCGCTGCCACCAGCGTGTCCTGGCTCTCCCGGTCGAGCAGGTCGGGATTGCCCAGCACCAGGTTCGCCTCGACGGCATCGAACTGGGCCCGGACGGTGGGTGCCGCGAGCAGCCGGTCCGCCGGCAGCGCCGCGGTGACCACGTCCGGCAGCTTGGCCAGCGCGGCGCGGACGGCCTCGAGGTCGTGCGGATCGACCTCGTCGCTGGCCGCGCGTTCGACCGTGGAAACGCGGTTCGCGATCACCGCGATCACCTTCGCGTGGTGGGCGCGGAACTCGGCCAACCCGCCCTCGGCGGCCGAGAGGATGTCCTCGGGCGTCCGGTTGCGCCCCGAGACCACGAGGATCACCGGGGTGTTCAGGTTCGCCGCCACCCGCGCGTTGAACGTCAGCTCGGTGGGGGAGGTGGTCGCGGTGTAGTCCGAGCCCAGGATCACCACCGACTCGTAGCGCTCCCTGATCGCCGCGTACTTCTCGACCAGCGTGTGCAGCGCGGAGTCCGGGTCGTCATGCACCTGCTCGTAGGTGACGCCGACGGCCTCGTCGTAGGTCTGCTCGATGCCGGGCTGGCCGATCAGCGTGTGCAGGATCGCGTCCTCGCTCCCGCTGGCCACGACCGGACGGAACACACCGACCGAGCTCACCGTCCGGGTCAGGGCCTCGATCATGCCGACGGCCACCATGGACTTGCCCGTGCGCCCCTCCGGTGCGGCGACGTAGATGCTGTTGCTCACGGTGTTCAGGCTATCGCCGCTAGCGGTGATGGTCCGACCATCGTCCGTTAAAACGATTCAACCGTCCACCAGTCGAACCCCGCCGCAGAACGGGGACGGTTCTCATTTCCCGTCGCGACGCGGAAAGAGAACCGTCCCCATTCCACGTCGCGGGGATCCGGGGGCCAGCAGGACGGGCGGCGGCGCCAGGTCAGCCGACGCGCTCGCGAAGCCAGTCGAGGTCGGCGCGCTGGCCGTCCACCCCGCCGGGGGTCTCGACCACGATCGGGGCGCCCGCGGTGGCGACCACCTCAGCGACCCCCTCCGGGTCGCAGTGGCCCTGGCCGAAGTTGGCGTGCCGGTCGGCGCCGGAGTCGAACGCGTCGCGGGAGTCGTTGGCGTGGACGAGGTCGATCCGTCCGGTGATCGCCCTGATCCTCTCCACCAGCCCGGCCAGCTCGATGCCGCCCGCGTGCGCGTGGCAGGTGTCGAGGCAGAACCCCACCCGGTCGGCGTTGGGGGACGCCGAGATCGCGTCCCACAGCATCGCGATCCGGTCGAGTCCGCGGGCCATCGCGTTCGCGCCGCCCGCGGTGTTCTCGATCAGCAGCGGCACGTCGATGGTGAGCCCGTCGATCGCCTTGCGCCAGTTGTCGAAGCCCTTCTCGGGATCGTCGGCCTTGTTGACGTGGCCGCCGTGCACGATCAGGCCGCGCGCCCCGATCTCGGCCGCCGCGTCGACGTGCTGCTGCAGGAGCTTGCGCGAGGGGATGCGGATCCGGTTGTTGGTGGTGGCCACGTTGACGATGTAGGGGGCGTGGACGTAGAGG
>JAGQUI010000443.1 GCA_020438595.1 Propionibacteriaceae bacterium
CGCCGCTGAGGGCTGGAGGCCAGCGTTGGCGGCGTGTTGCCGGAATCCGCCTTCGACACGCGAGCGACTGACTGCCACTCCTCACAAATGGCCGTTGGGCCCGCGACGTGCGCGCGGGTTCACGGGACCTGTCGGCTGCAGAAGCATTTGACGCGGTGTTGGCCTTCCGGTGGTGCATGGACATCAATCCAGGCGAGGTCGGCGAGGTGTGCTGCCCGGTGCCCGCGGGGGAGCCTCACAGCCGGGAATGGCCACCTGGGCTATGGCTCTTGCACCGGTCGGAGCGCAAACTTGGATCATGCAGGTGCAATGCACCGACATGGGCGTCGGCAGGGATCCGGCCAGACGTTCCTTCTCAGGCCGGTCGTCGCGCGGACGCTTCGCCGCTTGCGTCCTGTTCGTCATGGTGTTCGCGCTGGCACCCTCGGCGGGCTCGGACGAACCTGGTGAGACGACCGAGGGGTACCTACTGGTGCAACAGGCGCTCGGGCACCTTGCGCACGACACCAGTTTCGAAGGCTTGGACTTGGCGATGGAGAAGGTCGAGGATGCGCTCGCCACTGAGGAGCAAGACGGGGTCGACGTGGGCACCCTCCTGCAAGCCAAGACCGCCTTGGACGCCGGACATGTGGAAACCGCCAGGACTGAGCTGCAGGCCTCGATCACGCAGGCGCTGAGCAACCTTCCGCCGGCCACTGGCGAAGACACCGACACCACGGTGATCGAGCCTGCGCTGGACACCAAAGGTGGCATGAGCGGCAGCGACTGGCTCTTCGTCGCGATCTCGCTGCTCGCTCTGGTCGCCGGGGTGTTGTTGGCCGTCCGCTTCCGACCCCCGGACTCGGTCGGCGAGCTACGACGTCGTATGGCGGCTGGGCCATGATGTCCGCGGCGAGCGCACCGGCGGCCCCGGGTGCAGTCGGCAGCCGTATCCGTCGCGTAGTGGACGTGATCGACGACCGGCTCGGCATCAAGGCGCTGGAGTACCCCGTGCCCGAGCACGCGAACAACCTGGCCTGGAGTCTGGGAGGAGTGACCGCGGCCGCATTCGCGATCGTGGTCGTCACCGGGATCCTGCTCGTCCAGTTCTACGACCCCATGCCGGAGACGGCGAACCAGTCGTTGCGGGACATGGTCACCGGCATCTTGGGGATGGGGTTCGTGCGTGCCCTGCACTTCTGGGCGGCACAGGCGATGTACGTCACCGCCACGCTGCACCTGCTCCGGGTGTACTTCACCGGCTCCTACAAGAAGCCGCGAGAGGGCAACTGGCTCATCGGTGTGGCGATGTTCGGTCTGGTCATCCTCGCCCTGTTCACCGGGACCGTGCTCAAGTGGGACCAGGAGGGCTTCGAAGCGCTGGGCCACAACGTAGAGCTCGGCGGCCTTCTCGGGGGCGCCGGGATGTGGTTCTCCCCGGACTTCGCCGACCGGATCCCCATCCTCATCCGGCTCTACGGTGCCCACGTGGTCATCATCCCCGGGATGATCGTCGTGCTGATGACCCTGCACGGCCTTCTCGTCAAGCGCCACAAGATCTCGCCGCACCCCTCGCTGCCCACTGACGCCTCGGGCTACCAGGCCTCCGCTGACGAACCGGTTGAGCCATTCACCCACCACCTTCGGCGTATCGCCGCGTTCGGCCTGGTGCTCTTCGGCGTGCTCGGACTCCTTGCCGTCCTGTGGCCCCCCGAGGTCGGTCCGGCACCCGTGATGGGACTCGAGGTGACCAAGCCGCCGTGGAACTTCTGGTGGATGTTCACTCTGGAGAACTGGATCGGGCTGCCGGGCATCATGTACGGCTCGGCCGCGCTGTTCGTGCTGTTGATCATCCTGCCCTTCGTCGACCGCAACCCTGCTCGCCATTGGCGGCAACGCCCAGTCGCCATCACCCTGGCACTCTTGATCCTTCTCGTCGTCGCCGCACTCACCGTCCTCACGGCGTTCGGGACGGCCAAGACGCATCTGGGGATGTAGCTGTGGCTTCGCGCTCGACGCACACGGCACCATTTCGACGGGCCGCCCGGTCCCTGTGGGTCCTGGTGGTGCTCGCGGTGCTTGCCTCAGGCTCGCTCAGTGCCGCGGTCTCCGGCGAGGCCGGGCCCTTGATGGGGGCGCGCGTTGCCGTGAGCGGGTTGGTATTGGTGGTGTGCGTGGTACTGGCGGCCCGTGTGATGACCGCCGTCGAGCGAGCACGCCGTCGAGGCACCACCCAACGCCGGGCGCGTTAGCCAACCGCAGATCGGGCGGTGCCACCTGGGCACGAAGGACTCAGCCGCAGTGTCCGGCCCCACCGCCTCGGTGACGGGAACCCGGCCCCCTGGCATCGACGAGCGGTAGTCCTGCGCTCATGGTTGGGCCGCTGAACCCCGGCGCCGACCCTGAAGAGGCCTGCCGGTGGTGTCTCGCCGGATGGGTCGCAACGGCATCGCACCTCGAGCGCTGCCTGCTCGAACGGCGTCGGGTACCTCTATGCGACGGGCGTCCAACCTTGCAAGCAGCCCACCATGCACGCGTCATTCGCGGCCCCGGCGCCTGCTCCGTCCAAGCGAGTCCTGAACCGTGAGCAGAAGTGCGTAGAAGTTGAGTCCGTAGCGTTGGTGTACGTCGACACCGGTGGCGTGTCCCTGCTGGATGCAGGTGCGGTCACCGCGTGATCCTTC
>JAGQUI010000444.1 GCA_020438595.1 Propionibacteriaceae bacterium
TACGGGTAGCGGATCGAAGCAGCGGTAGCGAAGCGGGTGGGGGGAGGCCCGGCGGGGGCCGGCCGGGTAGCCTTTAGCGAGCCGGCAGGAGCCGGGGAGAACTCACTTCGGGAGGCGCAGATGCGGGTCGTCCGTGGCGTCGCCGGCCTGCTCGGGGAACTCCTGATCACCCTCGGGGTGGTGCTGCTGCTCTTCGTCGGCTGGCAGTTGTGGTGGACCGACGTCGTTTCCGACGCGGACGCCGCGCAGGTGGTGGACACCCTCCAGGCCGACTTCGACGACCCGGAGTGGGTGCAGCCGAAACACGTGAAGATCGGGGACGCGTTCGCGATCGTGCGGATTCCCCGGTTCGGGGCGAAGTACGCCCGTCCGCTGTACGAGGGCACGACCACCGACGTGCTCCAGCGGGGGATCGGTCACTACGTCGACACCGCCGGACCGGGAGAGGTCGGCAACCTGGCCATGGCCGGGCACCGCACCACCTACGGCAAGCCGTTCAACAAGATCGCCGAGATGAAGAAGCGCGACGTGGTCCTGGTCGAGACCAAGGAGGCCTGGTACGTGTACCGGGTCACCGGCCACGAGATCGTGGCGCCCACCGAGGTGTCGGTGCTGCTGCCGGTACCCGACGAGCCGGACGCCGAGCCCACCCGGGCAGTGCTGACCATGACCAGTTGCCACCCCGAGTTCAGCGCCCGCGAGCGGTACGTGGTCCACGCCACCCTGGACGCCAGCTATCCGCACGCCCAGGGCGTGCCGGCCGATGTGCTGGAGGTGTCGTGATGTCCTTCTACGGGCTGATCTGGCGGCTGCTGCCGGGGCCGACCGCGCTGAAGGTCGTCGAGGCCACGGTGCTGGTGCTCGCCGTGGTCGCGGTGCTGTTCACCTGGGTGTTCCCGCAGCTCGCTCCGTACATGCCCTTCAACGAGACCACCGTCGGGGAATGAGCGGGGGCGAGGCGTGCCACTGACCGAACTGCTGCCGGTGGCGGTCTTCGCGATCAGCTACGCGCTGGACCCGCGCAAGGTCCGCACCGGGCTCTACCTGCTCCTCGCCCTATTCTGGGCGGTGTTCTCGATCGTGGGCTGGCTCAGCGGCTGGATGGCGAGCATCGACGAGTTCGCCGCGGCGGTGGTCATCGTGGTCGCGATCGGGCTCGGGCTGGTCACGGTGGTCGGATTCGCGGGCTTCCTGATCGTCGCCGGCATCGCCCTGCTGCGGCACGAGGGGTACGCGCTGGCGCACATCCTCGGGATCGCCGTCGGCGTCGCCCTGCTGGCCTACACCGGTTTCGCCGTCGTCGTGCTGCGCGTCGACACGCTCGAGCTGTTCGCGTGGCTGTTCCTGCTCGGCCTCCCGGCCGGCTACCTGGGCTTCGCGTTCACGGCGTTCCTGCTCTACGGCAGCCTCTACCCCGCGCTGATGGCGCGCCGGGGCGGACCGGTGGACGCGGTCGTCGTGCTCGGCTCCGGGCTGATCGACGGGCAGGTGCCGCCGCTGCTCGCGTCCCGGCTGCGCCGCGGGCGGGAGGTGTTCGACCGGCTTGCCGAGCGGGGGACGCCGGCCCGCGTGCTGGTCACCTCCGGCGGGCGCGGACCGGACGAGCCGGTGGCCGAGGCCGAGGCGATGGCCGCCCACCTGGTGGCGGACGGGATGCCCGCCGACCTGGTGCTGGTGGAGAACGAGTCCCGCAACACCGACGAGAACCTCGGCAACACCGCCGAACTGCTCGCGGCCCACGGGATCACCGGGCCGATCGCGGTCGTGACCAGCGACTTCCACGCGTTCCGGGCGGCGCTGCTGATGCGCAGGCACGGGCTGGCGGGCTACGGGGTGGGTGCCCCCACGGCCGTCTACTACTGGCCGAGCGCGGTGATCCGGGAGTTCTTCGCCGTGCTGCGCGACCACTTCTGGCTGAACGCGGTGCTGCTCGCGCTCAGCGTGGTGCCGATCGTGGTGTACGTGGCGACCGGCCTGGTCGCTCAGCGGTAGCCGAACGCCCGCGCGCCCGGGATCACGTCCGCCTGATCGAGGTCGACGTCGTCCACGTGCCCGGGTCGGGCGGACGTCGAGGGGAACTCCGAGACCAGCCGGATCATCTTGCCGACGGCCTCCGCGTCGCCCTGCGCGCGGATCTCGACCGAACCGTCGGCGAGGTTCTCGGCGTAGCCGGACAGGCCGAGGTAGCGGGCCTCGCCCATCGCCCACCAGCGGAAGCCGACGCCCTGGACGCGGCCGCGGACAGTGATGACCACCGCGATCATGAGGACCTATTCAACCGTGTCGCTTCTCGCTGGTCGAGCGGGTCGAGACCGGGGAAGCGGTCTGGAAGGATGTCGGCATGAGCGAACCGGTCCGCGAAGTACTCACCTGGGAAACGTTCGGCACGGCGGCCCGCGAGCTCGCCCAGATGGTGGTCGACTCGGGATTCCAGCCCGACCTGATCATGTCGATCACCCGGGGTGGAATGATCCCGGCCGGCACCATGAGCTACGCGATGGGCATCAAGAACCTGCACATCATCAACGTCGAGTTCTACACCGGGGTGGACTCGCGGCTGCCGTTGCCCGTGCTGTTGCCGCCCGTGCCGGCGGCGGTGGACCTGTCGGCCAAGACGGTGCTGATCGTCGACGACGTCGCCGACACGGGGGAGACCCTGCGGA
>JAGQUI010000445.1 GCA_020438595.1 Propionibacteriaceae bacterium
GTCGTCGAGGTTCCCCGGGACGACGCGTGGTTGCCCACCCTGGCGGGCATCTCCTACCCGGCCGGCCGCTTCGAGCGTGAGATGCGTGGCCTGTACGGCATCGTCCCCCGGGACCACCCGCAGCCCTACCGACTCGTGCGCCACGGGCACTGGCCGACCAGCTACCACCCGATGCTCTCCGACGCGGACCCGAACCCGGACTTCACCACGCGGGCCGGCTTCCCGTTCGCCGAGGTGACGGGCAAGGGCGTTTACGAGATCCCGGTCGGTCCGGTGCACGCCGGGCTGATCGAGCCGGGTCACTTCCGGTTCTCCGTCGTCGGGGAGACGATCGTGCGGATGTACCAGCGGCTCTACTTCGTCCATCGCGGGGTGGAGAAGTTGTTCGAGGGACGGCAGGTGGCCGACGGGATCGCCCTCGCCGAACGGATCAGCGGGGACACCGCCGTCGGGCACAGCCTCGCCTACGTGATGGCTGTCGAGGACGCGCTCGGGATCGAGGTGCCCGAACGGGACCGGCTCACCCGGGCGCTGCTGCTGGAGTGCGAGCGGCTCTACAACCACGTCAACGACATGGGGGCGATCGTCAACGACGCCGGCTTCGGCATCGTGAACCAGCACGCCGGACGCCTGCGCGAGTCGCTGCTGCGGCACAACGCGAGGCTCACCGGCCACCGGCTGCTGCGGGGAGCGATCCGGCTCGGCGGGGCCGACCTGCTCGCCGCGCCCGACCTCGACCTCATCGGCAGTGTCGCTGCGGAGGCGGCCGAGCTGGCCGAGATCTCGACCGGGCACCCGATGGTGGCGAACCGGCTGAACACGACTGCCGTCCTTCCGTCCGAACAGGCCCGAGGCCTCGGCGTGCTCGGCTACGTCGCCCGGGCGTCCGGGGTTGCCGTCGATGCGCGGGCCGACCAGCCGTTCGTCGACCTGGGGGAGTCCTTCCGGGTCGTCACCGCGCAGACCGGCGACGTGCGGGCGCGCTTTGACGTGAGGGTGGGGGAGATCGCGGTCGCTGCCGCGCTCGTCGCGGACCTGAGTGCGAGGATCTCCGCTCTCGACGCGTCCGGTGCGCAGACTCCCTTGAGCGGGACGGGGGCCGGGCTCGGCGTTGTCGAGGCCTGGCGCGGCACGTTGGTGCACCGGGTGGAGGTCGGCGCGGGGGGAGTCCTGACCCGGGTGAAGGTGGTCGACCCGTCGTTCCACACCTGGCCCGCGTTGGGGATCGCGCTCGCGGACACGATCGTCCCCGACTTCCCGCTGGCCAACAAGAGCTTCAACAGCTCCTACGCCGGCAACGACCTCTGAGGCAGCACCGGCCCGAGCGGGTCGGTCGGGAGGGCTTGGGGCTGCAGATTCACACTCGGGCTCATCTCACCGCCGTCCGCGGTGGGCATGACCTGTGCAGCTCGGACACGACATTGCCGCGATCACGTACCATATCTGGTACCGAGTGAAGGGGGTGTCGGGTGTCGACGATGAGTGCGAGCGAGGCGCGCAAGAACCTGTTCCCGCTGCTGGGTCAGGTGAACAAGGACCACGACGTCGTCCGGATCACGTCCAAGGCCGGCAACGCCGTCCTGATCTCCGAGGCGGACTATGAGGCCTGGCAGACCACGCGCCATCTGTTCTCCACCCCGGCTAACGCCCGCCGGCTGCTGGGCTCGATCCAGGAGTGGCACGACGGCGAGCTGATCACCGAGGAGCTGCCTGAGGACGCAGAAGGCGACCTGTGAACCTCGCCTTCACCCCGACCGGTCGGGACGACCTGAACTACTGGGCCGACAGGGATCGGGCGACCTACCGGAGAGTCCGTGCCCTGTTGAAGGAGGTCGTGCGGACGCCGTTCGAGGGCACCGGCAAGCCCGAGCCTCTGAAGTACCAGCTTGGCAACGTCTGGTCACGCCGGATCACCCAGGAGCACCGCCTGGTGTACGCGGTCGAGGACGCTCAGATCGTCGTGCTGGCTGCTCGCTTCCACTACGGCGAGTGATCTAGGTGTGATGTCCATACACCCGCTACACACTTGGCCCGTCCCACCGTCAGCGACCTCCTTCTGGCTGTGGGTGGCGGGGGAGGTCTTTGGGCCGGTTGTGGTGAGACGGGCCTCAGCGGCCGTAGTGGTAGCGGCAGGCGGCGATCCGAATCTCGCCGTCGACGATCTTGTAGACGAGGCGGTGCTCGTCGGTGATCCGGCGTGACCAGTAGCCCGCGAAGTCGTGCTTGAGGGCTTCGGGTTTGCCGATTCCTTCGTTGCCGTTGCGGGCGATGTCTGCGATGAGGGTGTTGATGCGCTTGAGTACGCGGCGGTCCTGTGTCTGCCACCAGAGGTAGTCGGCCCAGGCGTTTTCGTCCCAGACGAGCAGCATGGTCAGTCGGCGTCGATCAGGTCGTGCTGCTCGCCCCGACCGCCCTCCAGCCGTTCCATGGCGTCGAGGAGGCGGCGCGCGTTGGCGGGGGAGCGCATCAGGTAGGCGGTCTCCTTGAGGGCCTCGTAGTCCTCCAGGGAGACGATCACCACCGGATCGTGTCCGGCGCGTGTGATCACGACCTCCTCACGGTCGTCGACCACCGCGTCGAGGACCTCGGCGTAGCGCGCCCGCGACTCGGTGTAGCTCAGCGTCTTCATCGTTGTCCTCCTTCTGTACAGAAAAGCGTACG
>JAGQUI010000446.1 GCA_020438595.1 Propionibacteriaceae bacterium
TGTGGCCGGCGATGCCTTCCACGGCCTCCTTCAGCGCCTCGGAGAGGCTGGGGTGCGCGTGGATGTTCCGTCCGACCTCGTCGGCGGTCAGGTCCCACTGCTGGGCCAGGGTGAGCTCGGGAAGGAGCTCGGAGACGTCCGGACCGACCATGTGGGCGCCCAGCAGTTCGTTGTAGCGGGCGTCGGCGACGACCTTCACGAACCCGGTCGCATCCCCGAGGCCATGCGCCTTTCCGTTCGCGCTGAACGGGAACTTCGCGACCTTCACCTCGTAGCCCCGCTCGGCCGCCTGGGCCTCGGTGTAGCCGAAGGAGCCGACCTGCGGCTGGCAGTAGGTCGCCCGCGGGATCATGTCGTAGTTGATCGGCATGGTCTCGGCGCCGGCGATCGTCTCGGCCGCGACCACGCCCTGCGCCTCCGCGGTGTGGGCGAGCATCAGCTTCATGGTCACGTCGCCGATCGCGTAGATACCGGGCACGTTCGTCCGCATGTAGTCGTCGATGGCGATCGCACCCCGCTCGGTGATCTCGACCCCGGTGTTCTCCAGGCCGTAGCCCGTGATCCGCGGCGCGAAGCCCAGCGACTGCAGGACGCGCTCGGCCTCGAGCACCTGGCCCTCTCCCCCGGCCGCCGGGCTGACCCGGACCCGGACGCCGTCCGCGTGCTCCTCGATGCTGTCCACCTTCGTTCCGGTGAGCACCTTCACGCCCATCTTCTTGTAGGCCTTGAGCAGCTCGGCCGCGACCTCCGGGTCCTCGTTGGGCACCATCCGGTCGAAGTACTCCACGATCGTCACCTCGACGCCGTAGTTCGAGAGCACGTAGGCGAACTCGGTGCCGATGGCGCCCGCGCCGCAGATCACGATCGAGGTGGGCAGCTGGTCGGAGAGGATCTGCTCCTCGTAAGTGAAGACCCGCTCGGAGCGCTGGGTGCCGGGCAGGAGCTTCGTGGTGGCCCCCGCCGCGATGATGCAGTCGTCGAAGGTGACGGTGTCCTCACCGGAGTCTGTGGCGACCTTGATCGTCTTCGCGTCGACGAAGGTGCCCCAGCCGTTCAGCTCGGTGATCTTGTTCTTCCGCATCAGGAAGTGGACGCCCTTCACCATCCGGTCCGAGACCGCCCGGCTGCGGTCGAAGGCGGCCTTGAAGTTGAACTGGACCTCGCCCTCGATGCCGAACGTCGCCGCCTCGGCGTGGAAGATGTGCGCGAGCTCCGCGTTGCGCAGCAGCGCCTTGGTGGGGATGCAGCCGACGTTGAGGCACACCCCTCCCCACCACTGCTTCTCGATGACGGCCACGCTCTTGCCCAGCTGGGCGGCGCGGATGGCAGCGACATAACCCCCGGGACCGGCCCCGAGGACGACGACATCGAAGTGTTGGGTCATGGCGGTCACTCTACGGGGTGGCCGGGCGGTTCTGCGCCCCTCCCCTGCCTTGTGGAAGCGTCCTGCAAGTTCCTGCACGATGACTGGCGCGGGCCGCCGGCGGGCCGCTCCGGCTGCCCTTCATATCCCATATGAGATAAGGTGTCCGGCGTGGCAGACCTCCTTCCGAGCAGCATCGGCACCCTGATCCGGGACGCGCGCAAGCAACGGGGCCTCACCCAACAGGAGCTCGCGGACGTGCTCGGCACGTCGCAGAGCGCGGTGCACCGGATCGAGTCCGGCGGCCAGAACCTCAGCCTCGACATGATCAACCGGATCGCAGGGGCGCTGGACTCCCCGTTGATCCACGCCGGCCCCGCCGGGCCGACGCACCTGCGCATCCACGGCCCGGTCAAGCTGCACGGATCGATCGCGGTGCGCTCGTCGAAGAACGCGGCGGTGGCCCTGCTCTGCGCGTCCCTGATCAACCACGGACGCACGGTGCTGCGCGGCATCGCTCAGATCGAGGAGGTGAACCGGATCCTCGAGGTACTGGTCAGCATCGGCGTCCGGGCCACCTGGTCCGCGGACAAGTCCGAGCTGGAACTGGTCCGTCCGGCGCGGCTGAACCTCGACCGGATGAACGAGGAGGCGGCCCGGCGCACCCGTTCGATCATCATGTTCCTCGGCCCGCTGCTGCACTCCGAGGAGGCGTTCGACCTGCCGTACGCGGGGGGCTGCAACCTCGGCGCCCGCACGGTCACCCCGCACCTGCAGGCCCTGCGGCACTTCGGGCTCGACGTCCGCACCACCCAGGGCCTGTACCACGCCGAGGTGCACACCACCCCGCAGCCGGAGCGCCGGATCACCCTCACCGAGCGCGGCGACACCGTCACCGAGAACGTGCTGATGGCGGCCGCCCAGTTCCCCGGCACCACCGAGATCCGCAACGCGTCCAGCAACTACATGGTGCAGGACCTGTGCTTCTTCCTCGCCGAACTCGGCGTCCGCATCGACGGCATCGGTTCCACGACGCTGATCGTGCACGGTCTGGAGCGGATCGAGGCGGACGTGGAGTTCTCGCCCTCGGAGGATCCGATCGAGGCGATGAGCCTGATCACCGCTGCGATCGTGACCGGCTCCGAGCTCACCATCGAACGGGCCCCGATCGAGTTCCTGGACATCGAGCTGGCCATCCTCGCCGAGATGGGGCTGGACTACTCGCTCAGCCCGGAGTACCGCTCCTGCAACGGGCAGACCCGGCTGGTGGACGTCACCGTCCGTCCGTCGGTGCTGA
>JAGQUI010000447.1 GCA_020438595.1 Propionibacteriaceae bacterium
GGTCGCGATCACTCCCGCGGTCGCCGAGCAGGTCCGGCTCGACCCGTGCTCGGCCTACGACACCACCGCCACCCTCTCCGCCACCACCAGCACCACGGCCAGCTTCGGCCTGCCGAAATGGGGCAGTCCCCGCTACCAGTCGCTGCGCAGCCCTGCCCAGGCCATCCCCGCCCGCATCAAGACCCTCTACGTGACCGCAGCGAACAAGTACCGGGTGCCGTGGGAGCTGTTGGCCGGGATCGGGATGGCCGAAACCCGCCATGGCCGCAACAACACCACCTCCAGCGCCGGGGCGCAGGGGCTGATGCAGTTCATGCCCGGCACGTTCGCCGCCTACGGTGTCGACGGCAACCACGACGGACGCCGCGACATCCACAACGACGCCGACTCGATCTACTCCGCCGCCAACTACCTCGTCCACTCCGGCGTACGGCAGGGCGCAGCCGGGGTGATCCGGGCCCTGTGGGCGTACAACCGGTCCGTCTCCTACCGCAACGACGTCCTCTACTACGCCTGGTCCTACGCCGGGAAGGCCGGCGTCAACGTGCAGGCCGAAGACCCGGCGGACTGCCTGCCGGTCGACGAGACTCTGCCCGGCTTCGATGAGGCCTGCCCACCCTCACACTCCGCCGCCGAACACGGCCTGCGAGCCACCGCCCTGCACGGCCTGCGCTGCGTCAAGGCGGCCTTCCCGGCGATCAAGTACATGGGTGGGCGACGCGCAGCGTCCTCGCCGACCTGCAGCTTCTCCGACCACTGCACCGGACTCGCCGTCGACTTCATGATCCCCCACTGGAACAGCCGGGCCGGCAACAGCTACGGGTGGCGGGTCGCGCACTGGGTCCAGGCCCACGCCAAGGCGCTGCGCGTGAAGTACATCATCTTCGACGCCAAGAAGTGGGTGCCCTCGGTCAGCGGCGCATGGCGGGCCTACCGGCACCCCTACGGCAAGACCAACCCCACCCTGGCCCACCGCAACCACGTACACGTCAGCTTCTACAACCACTGAGGATCCCGCCCATGACCATCCTGCAAGCCGACCGGCGCCACGACCCCTACCCCTACACCTGGGAACCCCCGGTCGCCATCCTGACCGGCGGGCTCCTGCTCGCCGCACTCGGGGTCCACCTCGCCCGCGCGATCGCGAACTGGACCGCCGGCGGTGGCTGGACCTGGCCGGCCGGACGCACCCTGTTCACCAGCCTGCCCGCCGTCCTCGCCGGCAACCCCACCGCCGGCATCACCACCACCGGACCCGCGGCCAGCACGCCGGCGCTGCACGGCTGGCTGATCGCCGTTCAGCTGATCCTGCTCGCCGGCTACGCCGCCGGCCTGTTGTGGGCGGCCCGCCGGTGGGGGCCCGGCCGGATGAAAGGCATGGCCAGCCCCAGCGAGGCCGAACAGGTCCTCGGCCTGAGCCGGCTACGCCGCAACGCCCCGCTAATCCGTCCCGACCTGTACCCGACCACACCCACCCGAAGGAGAAGGCCATGACCACCCCCAAACCGATCCGGTGGCAACCGCCCCGGCCATGCTCTGGGCAGGACCACGCCCGGTGGGTCAAGACACTGGTGGACTGGTGCCTGTCCCGCACCCCGGAGAGTCTCGAGCGGCGCGACGGCGGCTACTGGTACGTCCTCGGCGCCGAACGCGCCGCCGCCGCCAACAGGCTGCCCCGCCAGATCTACGACGACATCAGCGCCACAGCCGAGCACTACGCACCCACCGACGCTGCCCTGGTCGACATGTTCGAGGCCGGGCTGCGCCGCATCGGACACCGCTTCGACCGATCCACCGGAACCGTGCAGCTCACCAACCCGATCGCCGACCTGCGCATCCCCACCATCCCGATGATCCACCTGTTCAACACCGCCGACCTGTACTACAACCCCGACGCCGACTCGGACGACGACGGGTACGGCTGGCCCGACGAGGAGGACTGGGACGACGATGACGACCTCGATGAAGACCGGATCGTCGACTGTGACTGGCGCATCGAAGACGAGTTCTCACCCGCCAGCCTGCTCAGCCTCTACACCGGCACCATCCACGGCGACGCACGCGAACCCGACCCGGCCGCCCCACCCGTCCAGCCGCAACCCTCCCCACCCGCCGGGGTGCAGGTGGGGGAGGTCGGGCAGACCCTCACCGCCTCAGGGATGGTGATCACCGCCGGCCGGCTGCCGGCGAACCGGTGGAACGCCAAAGCCCGCGCCCTGCTGATCCTCGATTGCGGCAGCTGGCGCGCCAAGACCGTCACCACCGCCGGCTGGGCCTACAAGGTCCGCACCGGCCAACACCTCGACCTGACCGGCACCGTCAGCGGTCACGCCACCAGCCGCGGCATCCCGCTCACCATCCTCACCCGACCCCGACCGGAAGCACCCGACCCGAGCCCCGAGCAGCCCGCCGAGGCGTGGGAACGGCTCGACCCGGCCCCCCAGAAGGCCCGGCCCTACCCGGGACGGCCCACCCACTGGCCCCGCCGCCGCGCCGGCCGCCGAAACCGCACCAGGAAGGACAACCGGTCATGAGCGACCAGCCCGCAGTGCTCAGAATCACCGAACCCGGCGAGGTCGCCCAGGTCGTGCCGCACCTGCTCGGCTTCCAACCCGAGGAATCCCTGGTGA
>JAGQUI010000448.1 GCA_020438595.1 Propionibacteriaceae bacterium
CATATCCGAAGTCGTTCATGGTTGTTCTCCTAGGTTCGAGTATCGACGCTAGCTCGTCGATATATCGAGAGTACGTCGATATATCGAAGAACACAAGCCCCTCCGGGAAGCCCGGTGTCGCCGGGGCGGTGTAGCGTCATCGCGATGGATACCGACCTGTTCGGCAACCCCCTGGCCGCACCGGCCGCGCCGGCGCCCGGGGGTTCGCTCAGCACGGCCGGGCACGCGGACACGCCGCTGGCGGTACGCATGCGGCCGCGCACGGTGGACGAGATCGTCGGCCAGGACCACCTGCTCGGGCCGGGCTCGCCGCTGCGTCGCCTCGCCGAGGGCAGGACGGCGATGTCGGTCTTCCTGTGGGGTCCGCCCGGCGTCGGCAAGACCACGATCGCCGCGGTCGTCTCCGCGTCCGGGCAACGCCGATTCGTCGAACTGTCCGCGGTGACGGCCGGCGTGAAGGAGGTGCGTGCCGTCCTGGCCGAGGCCCAGCGGCAGCTCGCCCACGGCGTCGGCACCGTGCTGTTCGTCGACGAGGTGCACCGGTTCTCCAAGACCCAGCAGGACGTGCTGCTGCCCGCGGTGGAGAACCGGCTGGTCACCCTGATCGCCGCCACCACCGAGAACCCCTCCTTCTCGGTGATCTCGCCGCTGCTCAGCCGTTCGCTGCTGCTCACGCTGCAGCCGCTCACCGACGACGACATCGGCCTGCTCCTGGACCGCGCGCTCACCGAGGAACGCGGCCTGGCCGGGCAGTACACGCTGACCGACGAGGCCAGGGCGTCGCTGCTGCGATTCGCCGGCGGGGACGCTCGCCGGGCCCTCACCTACCTCGAGGAGGCCGCGGCGGGGGCGGCTGCCCAGGCCGGCACCCGGATCGACGCCGACGTCGTCTCGGCCGCCGTGGACAAGGCGGCCGTGCGCTACGACCGGGACGGCGACCAGCACTACGACGTGATCAGCGCCTTCATCAAGAGCCTGCGCGGCTCCGACGTGCAGGCCGGCCTGCACTACCTGGCACGCATGCTGGAGGCCGGCGAGGACCCGCGGTTCATCGCCCGCCGGCTGGTGATCCTCGCCAGCGAGGACGTCGGCATGGCCGCGCCGTCGGTGCTGCAGACCTGCGTCGCCGCCGCGCAGGCCGTCCAGCTGATCGGACTGCCCGAGGCCCGGATCAACCTCGCCCAGGCGGTGATCGCGTGCGCGATGGCGCCCAAGTCGAACGCCGTGGTGAAGGCGGTGGACGCGGCGATCGCGGACGTCCGGGCGGGCCGGATCGGTACCGTGCCGCCGCACTTGCGGGACGCGCACTACCCGGGCGCGAAGCAGTACGGGCACGGCCAGGGCTACCTGTACGCGCATGATGCCGAGCACGGCGTCTCCGCCCAGCAGTACCTGCCCGACGAACTGGCCGGCGCCCGATACTACGAGCCCACCGACCACGGCAACGAGGCCGCTCTCGCCGAACGGCTGCGGGTGCTGGAGGAGCTGCTCGGCCGGGGCCGGGGTCGGGGCGAGGCGCGGTGACGCAGGGCCCACGGCCCTGGCCGGCGTTGTTGGCGCTGGTGCCGGGCGCCCACTTCGCGGCCCCTGATCGCAATCCTGTCTGGCGTACCGGGGTACACGGCAGGGTGAGCGGGTGATCGCGCTAGTCTGTTCATCCGTACGTTGCTCCGATCCCGAGACAGCGAGGTAGCCCATGTCCGCCGGAGAGATCGCCGGCCTGATCGCCGCGGTGGCCGCGGTGGCCTTCGTCGTGTTCTGCGCCGTCCCGCTGCTGAAGCTGGGCCGGGTGCTGGAGGAGCTCCGCCTCGCCGTGCGCGACCTGGGCCACAACTCCGTGCCGATCCTGCAGGAGCTGAAGGGCACCGTCACGGCCACCAACACCGAGCTGGGCAAGCTCAGCGTGGTCACCGACGACGTGGCCAAGGTGAGTGCGCACGCGACCGTGGTCAGCGAGAACGCGGCCCAGCTGTCCACGCTGTTCAGCTCGACGCTGGGCGGCCCGCTGATCAAGACTGCGGCGTTCACCTACGGCGTGCGCCAGGCGGTCAGTGGCCGGAAGAAGGCCAAGTGATGGGCAAGCGGCTGTTCTGGTTCGCCGTCGGTGTCGGGCTGACCGCGCTGATCGTGGTCAAGGGACGCGAGTACTACGAGCGCTTCACCCCGAAGGGCGTGGCGGACCAGATCGAGAAGACCCGCACCGGGCTGGTCGAGAAGGTCGGGGAGTTCCTGACCACGATGGGTGAGGCCATGGACACCCGAGAGGGCGAGTTGCGAGAGGCTCTGGGCCTGGACGAGTGACCACGCTGCGCGGGCGCAGCGACCTCGTCCAGGAGAACCACGAACCCACATCCACCGGCGCTCCGCGCCGCCCTGACAAGGACCACCAACCATGAGAACTGCGGACATCCGCCAGCGCTTCATCGACTACTTCGCGGCGCGCGGCCACACGGTCGTGCCGTCGACGCCCCTGGTCTACAACGACCCGACCCTGCTCTTCGTCAACGCCGGCATGGTGCCGTTCAAGCCGTACTTCACCGGCGCCGAGGACGCACCGTACGACCGCGCGGTGAGCGTGCAGAAGTGCGTGCGCACGCTCGACATCGAGGAGGTCGGCAAGACCAC
>JAGQUI010000449.1 GCA_020438595.1 Propionibacteriaceae bacterium
TCGACGACCTCAAGGGCTGGATGACGCTGCAACAGGCCGCGGACGGCCTCGGCGTCCCGGTCGCGGAGGTCATCGACCTGATCGACCCGGCCGGCACGGCCGGGCTCACCCCGCAGACCGCCTTCCGCGATGTCGAGGGCCTGGTCGACGGCTTCGAGTTGTCCACCTTCAAGGACCGGCTGCGCGCCCACCTCGCCGGGACGCCCGTGGCGTCCGCGGCCGCATCGGACGCGCCCGCGGCACCGGCGGAGGAAGGCCCGGCGCAGGCGGTCACCGGCCGGATGACCCTGGCCGAGGTGGCGCAGGCCAACGGGATCGACCTCGCCGCACTGGTCGAGGCCAGCGGGCTGCCCCCGGACGTCGACACGCGGGCTACGCTGAAGGATCTGACGGACGTCTACCCGTCCTTCGAGATCCAACAGGTCCGTGATGCAGTGGCGCAGCTCTCCTGACGGGGTGCGAACCCCGCCCGCTGGAGTGCGTGGGCCCGGCTGGAGACCCGGCCGCTCCGTCCGGTCCCGGCTGATGCTGTCGATCCTGGCCATGTCCGCCCTCGCCCTGGCCCTCGCCGGCGGCACTGTCGGGGTGGTCCAGTGGGCCGGCATCGACGCCGCGGCCGACGACTCGCTGCGCCGCGGCTACCAGGAGTTCGAGCGGCGCTCGCAGGGGACCGACCCGGACACCGGGCTCCCGTTCGCCGCCGTCGAACCGCTGCTGGTGGCCGCCATGCGCTACCGGGTGCCCGGTCCCTACGAGAGCCAGTTCGCCCTCGTGGACGGGCGGCCCTTCGGCTACTCCGGCGGCACGCGCCCGGTGGAACTGGAGCACGAGCCGGCCGCCCTGGCCGCCATCGAGGGCGTTCCCGCCGACGCCGGCGTGACCGTCCGTGACGTGGCCACGTCCGTGGGCACGGTGCGGCTGGCGATCATCCCGGTCCGGGTGGCCGGGCAACCCACGTCCGGCACCTTCGTGATCGCGCGCACGGTCGGCGCCGAGCGGGCCGGGCTGGCCCGCTCCGGCCTGCTCTACCTCGGCCTCGGCACGTTGTCGCTGCTCGTGATCGGGCTGGTCGGCTGGCAGGTGAGCGGCGGGCTGGTCAGGCCGCTGTCACTGCTGCGCGACGCCACCAGCCACACCAGCGCCACCGACCTCGGCTCCCGCATCCCGGTCACGGGGAACGACGACATCGCCGACCTGACCGACAACTTCAACGCCATGCTCGACCGGCTGGAGGAGTCGTTCCTCGCCCAGCGCCAACTGCTCGACGACGTCGGCCACGAGCTGCGCACTCCGATCACCGTGATCCGCGGCCACCTCGAGGTGCTGGACGCCCACGACCCGGCCGCGGTGGCCGCCACCCGGGCCCTGCTGCTGGACGAGACCGACCGGATGAACCGGCTCGTGGAGGACCTGATCCTGCTCGCCAGGGTGCGGCAACCCGACTTCGTCCGCCCCGAACCCGCCGAACTCGCCGACGTCACCGACGATGCCTTCGCGAAGGCGCGGGCGCTCGGGCCACGCTGCTGGCTGCTCGAGGAGGCCGGCGACGCGACGGTGCGGATCGATTCGCAACGCCTGACCCAGGCGTGGCTGCAGCTGGCGGAGAACGCGGTCAAGTACAGCGAGCCCGGATCGACCATCCGGATGGGCAGTGCGGTGGCCGACGGCTGGGTCCGGTTCCGGGTTCGCGACGAGGGCCCCGGCGTCCCGCCCGAGGAACAGGACCGGATCTTCGAGCGGTTCGTCCGGCTCGACCGGACCTCCGGTGTCGAGGGCACCGGGCTGGGGCTGACCATCGTGCAGGCCGTCGCCCGGGCCCACGGTGGCCGGGTGGAACTGGCCTCGGCGCCCGGTGCGGGCTCGACGTTCAGCATCGTCGTACCCACCGGAACCAGCGCAGCGGGGACGGAGGAGCCGTGACCCGGATCCTGATCGCAGAGGACGAGCCGCGCATCGCGACCTTCGTCGAGAACGGCCTGCGGGCCCACGGGTTCTCGCCGACGACGGTGGCGGACGGCCGGTCCGCGTACGACCTCGCCGCGTCCGGCGGGTTCGACCTGCTCCTGCTCGACATCGGGCTGCCGGTTCTCGACGGGTTCGCGGTGCTGCGGCGCCTGCGGGAGGGCCACCACCGGATCCCGGTGATCATCCTGACCGCGCGCACGTCGGTGGCCGACACCGTCTCCGGCCTCGACGGCGGCGCGGACGACTACCTGGCCAAGCCGTTCCACTTCGAGGAGCTCCTGGCCCGGATCAAGCTCCGGCTGCGACCCGAGGGCACCGTGGAGCTCGCCACGCTCAGCCACGGCGGGCTGAGCCTCGACCTGCGCACCCGCAAGGCGCAGGTCGCCGGCCGGACGATCGAGCTGTCGGCGCGGGAGTTCATGCTCGCCGAGGCGTTCCTGCGCAATCCCGGCCAGGTGCTCTCCCGCGAGCAGCTGCTGAGCCGGGTGTGGGGCTACGACTTCGACCCGGGCTCGAACGTGGTGGACGTGTACGTCCGGCACCTGCGGCGCAAGCTCGGTGCCGACCGGATCACGACCCTGCGCGGAATGGGCTACCGGCTGGAGGACCAGCCGTGACCGCCGCACCGGGCCGGACGCGGGTCTGGGCGGCGTGG
>JAGQUI010000044.1 GCA_020438595.1 Propionibacteriaceae bacterium
AGCCCGTCCAGCGAGGCGCGGTTGCCCGCGTAGGTGAGGGCGTCCAGCACCGTCACCCGTTTGGATCCTGCTTCCAGGGCGTGCCTGACGTAGTTGCTGCCAATGAATCCGGCGCCGCCGGTGATCAAGATGCCCCCCACGTGCGGGATCCTACGCGAGAGGTACCGGGGAGGGGCAGATCAGCCGTCCAGTTGACCGAAACAAAGGTTTCGCTTAGAATTTCTCAGGAACACGCTTCTCGGGGGGAGAAGCGCCTCTGGGGGGAGAGGCGCCAGCCAGTCAACGGATAGGAACTGCGATGACGGAACGCCCCCTGCAGAGGCCCGCGGCCCGCACCCGGACACGCGGATTCCGGCTGTCGCGGTTTCCGCTCCTTGCGCTGGTAATCCTCTCACTCGCAGTGAGTGCCTTGGTCGCCGGTCCGTCGGCGGGCGCGGCCACGAGCACGGTCGGTCTGTTCAGCAACTCGGTGAAGCCGAAGAAGTTCTCAGGATCGAAGAAGTCGGTCGAACGCGGCGTGGTGTTCTCCTCGGCACAGACTGGCGAGGTTGTCGGTCTGCAGTTCTACCGGGGGCGCAAGCAGAAGCGGGCCTACGTGGGATCCTTGTGGTCGGCCAGCGGTGAGCTCCTGGGGCGGGTGAAGTTCGCCAAGTCCGGACGGAAGGGATGGCAGACGGCCCGCTTCTCGACTCCGGTGCAGATCATCGCCGGAGGGACGTACGTGGCGTCCTACCTGGATACGAACGGCCGCTACGCAGTCAGGCCCCGAGGATTTGCGAACGGTCGCAGCCGCAACGGATTGACGGTGCCTCCGATGGGCGGGGTGTACCAGGCCAGCCGAACCAGCGTGCTGCCGACCCACCGGACTCGGGCGAACTACCTGGTGGATGTGGTATTCCGTGCAGACGCGACGGCGGCCGGCGCGGAGCCCACTCCATCCCCCTCGGCACCCCCCTCAAGCACCCCTTCGGCGACCGCGGCTCCGACGACTGCGGCTCCGACGACTGCGGCTCCGACGACTGCGGCTCCGACGGGTAGCGCCTGCGCAGCTGGCGAGGTCGGCGTGCCTCCGGACTGCTATCCGGCCCCGCCGGTTACCGCGTCGTCTGGCAAGAACTGGCAGGTCACCTTCAATGACGACTTCACCGGCACCGGCATCGACAGCAGCAAGTGGTCGACCTGCTTCGACTGGAACTACGGTGTCTGTGCGAACTCGCCCAACCGGGGTAGGGAGACCTATCTCTCGTCCCAGGCCCAGGTGAGCAATGGGTACGCCAACCTGCTGGCGGAGCCGATGTCGCCGGCGATCAGCAGCAGCGGCTGCTACCTGGGCACCTGCGACTACAAGTCCGGTGTGATCAGCACCGCGCGCCTTCGCGCCGATGATGGGTCTGCCTACCGGTACTCCTTCACCTACGGTTACGTGGAATCTCGACTCAAGCTCACCTCGAAGCCAGGGTTCTTCACCGCCTTCTGGATGTTGCCCAACAACCCGAGCTATGTCTACGACACCGAGATCGACATCGCCGAGGTTCTCGGTGGAAACCCGAACACGGTCTTCATGACCTACCACTACAACGGGCGGAGCGCCTCGTTCACCCCCAACGTCGGTAACGACAACAACGGTGCGTGTCAGGTGAAGGACTACACCAAGGACTTCGTGCGACTCGGTCTGGACTGGCAGGCCGACCACATTGCCTGGTACATCGACGGCGTGAAGTGTGGGCAGTTCAACGGGAACTCCTCGACCATCGAGGACGGCCCGATGCACCTCATTCTCGAGGCCATGGTGGACAACGACTGGCAGCGCAACTGGAACATGACCGCGGCCGCCGGTGCGAGCGACCGGATCCAGATCGACTACGTCCGGGTGTACCAGCAGCACTGAGGGTGCGCAGTACGCCGGGGTCTCCCGGCGACGGACTGGTCGTGCGAGGATGGTGCACATGCGTGGCATCATCCTCGCCGGCGGATCCGGTACCCGGCTTCACCCGATCACCATGGCGACGAGCAAGCAGCTCGTCCCCGTGTACGACAAGCCGATGATCTACTACCCGTTGTCCACCCTGATCTTCGCCGGGATCCGCGAGGTGCTGGTGATCACGACACCCCACGAGCAGGACGTGTTTGTGCGGCTGCTCGGGGACGGGAGCCAGTTCGGGATCAGCATCAGTTACGCGGTTCAGCCTGAACCCAAGGGGTTGGCTCAGGCGTTCACGGTAGGCGCAGACTTCGTTCGCGGCCACAAGTCCTGCCTGGTGCTCGGGGACAACATCTTCTACGGCTCCGGACTGGGGACTCAACTGCGGTCCCAGTCGGACATCTCCGGCGCCTCGGTGTTCGGGTACTGGGTGTCGGACCCCACCGCCTACGGCGTGGTGGAGGTCGACCCCGAGGGAAAGGCGCTGTCGATCGAGGAGAAGCCGACCCACCCGAAGTCTCACTACGCGGTGCCGGGCCTGTACTTCTACGATGAGGACGTGGTCGACATCGCCGCCGGTCTGGCTCCGTCGGCGCGGGGGGAGTACGAGATCACGGATGTGAACCGGCACTACCTTGAGCGCGGCGAACTGCGGGTCTCACTACTGCCCCGAGGAACAGCCTGGCTCGACACGGGGACCTTCGACTCGCTGCTGGAGGCAAGTGAGTTCGTCCGCACCCTGCAGGCGCGGCAGGGACTCCAGGTCGGATGCCCGGAAGAGGCGGCTTGGCGTGCAGGCTTCCTCAGCGATGCTGAGCTGCTGCAGCGGGCCGATGGCTTGGCGAAGTCCGGCTACGGCATCTACCTGAGGCAACTGGTGGAGCAGCGCTGAGACCGGTCCCGGGCGTTGTTCGAGCGGGCCCGGTGGCGCCGGGGGGGATTCGCGCCGACGCCACCGGACGCTCAGTACGCGCCGTCCGAGCCGACGACGGCGCGGGCGGTCTTCGCCAGGATCATGAGGTCCTGGGTCAACGACCAGTTGTCGACGTAGTACAGGTCAAGGCGAACTGAGTCGTCCCAGGAGAGGTTGGAGCGTCCTGAGACCTGCCACAGTCCAGTCAGACCCGGACGGACGTCGAGGCGCCGCCTTGCATCGGAGTCGTACTGAGCAACCTCCGTGGCAAGGGCCGGGCGGGGTCCAACCAGGCTCATGTCGCCACGGAGGGTGTTCCACAGTTGGGGCAGCTCATCCAGAGAGAACCGACGAATGAAGCGGCCGACTTTGGTGATCCGGGGATCGTTGGTCATCTTGAACAGCGGCCCGGCTCCCTCGTTCTGCGCCTTGAGGGCTGCCAGCCGGGCTTCGGCGTCCAGGACCATGCTGCGGAACTTCAGGCACTGGAACGACTGTCCCTTCAGGCCGACACGGGCCTGGCGGAATACCACGGGTCCGCCATCTTCCAGCTTGATCGAGAGGGCGACCAGTCCCATGATCGGAGCTGCAAGCAGCAGGAGCACGATCGAACCCGCGATGTCCCAGGTGCGCTTGATCCAGCGGGCGGCTGCGACCGCCTGGGGGCGATCGACGTCCACCAGCGGAAGCCCTGCCACCGGCCGGACGGCCAGCCTCTGGGCACTGACGTCGGTGAGCGCAGGAACGACGATCATCTGGATGTCCCGCTCCTCCAACTGCCATGCCATTCGGCGGAAGTCCGCGGGCGTTGCGAAAGCACCCTCAGCAAAGATCACTGTACGAACGCGATGGTCGTCCATAACCTGCACGACATCTGAAAGCCCGCCAAGGACCTGCAGACCTGCGGGCGTCGTGCTGCTCCCGTCGCTGACGGCACCGACTACCTCATAGCCGAGCCATGCTTCGCGCCGGAGTACGTTGGCGATCGAGTCCACGTGCCCGGCGCCGCCAGCCACCACAACCGGCGTGAGAAGGGCGCCACGGGTGTGGATCGCAACCATCAACCTGCGACGGCTGAAGCGGGCGACGATGAGGCCGACCGTACCGATCGAGAACAGCAGGGCGTACAGCCCGCGCGGGAATTCGAGCTTCAGCATGTAGCAGGTGATGCCCACCGATGCTGCCAGCCCGAAGGATGCCAGGAACACCCGCTTGTACTCCGTGGCGCCCACGCGCAGATGCCGGAGTTGATCAGCTCCGAGGACATGCAGCGCGACCAGCCACGCGATAGCCAGCGCCGGCGCCGCCCACCGCACGATGTGCTCGGCGTCGGTGTTGGGCGCGAATGGCAGCATCCCGGCCGCGAAGATAGCGATGAGCAGCGACGCGACGATCACGATGCCGTCCACGGCATACAGCAAGCCCACCTGGACACGCGTGGTCAGCAGCCAGCGCAGGCGCCGACTGGCCCGAGACTGAGGTGCATTCGCGAGTGCGTCGATGTACGCATTGAATGTGGTCATGATCCCCCCCGGTCAGACCAGATTCCGGGACGGTCTCCCCCCCGAAGACCGGGTCGACGCCTACTCCCCCAAGCGGTTCATCGACCGAGCACCATATTGCCAGACTGCGCGGCTACCCGCAAAGGCTGTCTTGAGGCATCCGGGGGTAGCAGTCGTACGGAGCGCCTTGGGGTCAGGACGACTCGGTGTCCTGATCGCCCACGGTCGACGCCACCTGGAGCCGATACAGCTCCGAGTAGCGCCCACCGATACGCATGAGCTCGGTGTGGGTGCCGTGCTCGACGACCTGCCCGTTGTGCAGCACGTAGATGCGGTCCGCACCCCGGACTGTGGAGAAACGATGGGAGATGAACAGGGCCGCGCGCCCGTGCAGCGCATCGCGGAGGGTGGTGAACAACTCGTTCTCCGCGCGCGGGTCGAGGGCGGCGCTCGGCTCGTCGAGAATCACCAGTGGGGCATCACGGTAGAACGAACGGGCGAGTGCGACGCGTTGCCACTGTCCTCCGGACAGGTCAACACCGCCCGTGAAGAGGCGCGAGAGGATCGTGTCGAACCCTTGGGGCAGTCCGGCAAGCATGCGCTCCGCGCCGGCAGCGCGCGCGGCCGCTCTCACTCGCTCAGGATCAGGCTCGTCGGCGGCACGGCCGAGAGCGATGTTCTCGGTCCCGGAGAGCGCATAGCGGACGAAGTCCTGGAACACGACGGTGCACCGTTCGCGAAGCGTCGACGGCCGAAAGTTCGCCGTGTCCTGCCCGTCCCACAGGATCCTCCCCGCCCGCGGCTGGTAGAGCCCGGCCATGAGCTTGGCGAGAGTCGTCTTGCCCGAGCCGTTCTCGCCAACGAGCGCGACGATCTCGCCCCGCCCGAGTTGAACGTCCACCCCGCGGAGCGCGTCCTCGGCTGCTCCCGGGTACCGGAACCGGACATCCTCGATCCGCAGCAGGTCGAAGCCCGCGGGTGCCTCCACCCCGGTGTCGTTCTCTGTTGAATCGCCGAGGGACAGGAACTCGGTGAGGTCGTCGAGGAAGAGGCCGGACTCGAAGATGCTCTGGATACTGGCCATCAGCGCCTGCACCTGGGTGGCGAGCATTCTGATCGCCACGATGGCCGCGCCCGCTGCCGCGACGCTGATCCGGCCCTGCGCGATCAACCAGATGAGCACGAGCAGGGTTGCGCTCAGCGCCGCCGCCGCCCCGGTCTGCCCGATCAGGCTGAGCAGTCCGCGTCGCTTCGCGTGCCGCCGGAGGTCCTGCAGGTAGGAGTCGTAGACCGTGTCGAGTCTGTCGCGCAACCACGGCCGCAGCCCGAACGCCCGCACCTCCTTGGCCTCGTCCCGGCCGGTCTGGAGCATGATGAGGTAGGCGCGCAGGCGCATTCGCGGGGTCTGAGACACCGAGAAGTCGAACTCGAGACGGGACTCCCTTCGACTGGTGAGCAGCAAGGGGATGCCACCGAGCAGGATCAGTGGCAGCAGGATCGGCGAGATCCCGAGGAGCGCGACGCCGACGCCGACACTGGCGGCGAATGAGCCGATCATCGTGAGCAGCCCCTGGGTCACCTGGTGCGGGCGCACCATCGCATTGGTCTGTACGCGGTTCAGCCTGTCGTAGAAGTCCGGGGACTCGAACTCTTGCAGGTCGACGCTCGTCGACACGGCGAAGACGCGGCGCCACATGGACCGCACGACTGTTTCGCTCAGGACCCTCTGCAACTGCCCGTTGACCGAAACGGCGACGGACGAGAACGCGGTCAGGCCGGCGAGTGCCAGGACCGGGGCCACCACAGCCCCGGCACCGCTGTCCTCGATCGAGAGGATGGCGCTGAGCACGCTCTGTACCGCCAGCACCGACAGCGCCAGCGCCACTGCCGCGAGGAGTTGCAGGCCGGCGAGGACAAGGAGCTCCCTGCGACCTGCCGACCAGACCAGCGCGAGGCTGCTCCTGATCAGGCGGGACAGCCGACCGAGCGTCTTCCGTTCCGCTCGCGCGGCTGCCCGCAGCGCAACCGGGTCGTTGGGGTCGACATCCATGACGATTCCGATCGATTCTCCATTTAGGGGACCGGCGGGGCCGAGCACCGCCATGCGCTACCGTAGCCCGAAAGTCGGCGCCGCCCGGTGAGGGAGGGAACGCGGTTGTGAGTCGATTCATCCGTGAACGTGCCACGGACAGTCTCCTCCTCGCTGTTGCCCGCCAGCAGCGCCCGACCGCGGCCGATGCCCTGGACGCGGCGGACGTGGTGGCTGCGGCCCGGTACCACCGACTTGCACCGCTGACGTACCTGGCGCTCAGGGATTCCCGTCCCGACATCGCGATGCTGCTGCGCGAGGACCGCGACAAGGCGATCAACCATCACCTGCGGGTGTCGCTCTTGCTCGGCCTCCTGCGTGACCTTCTGGGCGACGTGGACTGGCTGGTCTTCAAAGGTCCGTACCTTTCCGAATTCGCGCATCCGGTGGCCGGGCTGCGCATGTACGGTGACGTCGACATCCTGGTTCCGGCGACCCGATTGCGGCAGACGCACGAACGGGTGCTCGCCGAGGGGTGGCGGGTGATCTCCTCCGACGAGACCCTGTCCCAATCGGTGCTGTCGGGGGAATTCACGATTGCCAACCGCGCGCGGCTGCCGGTTGACGTGCACTGGTCGATGCTCGCGGACGGGGCGCTCCGGTCCCGTTTGCCGGTGTCCACCAGGGCGATCCTCGACCGACGCGAGCAGGTCGCCATCGGCGGCGCGCCAGTGGCTGTGCCGGAGCGGGCGGACGCGCTCGTGCACCTGTGCGTGCATTCCGCACTGGACGGGGCGACCAAGCTGCTGCACCTACTCGACGCAGATCAGTTGGCTCGCCAGATCGACGACTGGGACGCCGTGTTCTCCCGCTCCAGGGCGTGGGGGGTGTCGCCTCAGGTAGCACTCGTGCTCGGCCGGATCCGCAGGCTCCTGGAAGCGCCGGTTCCCGAAGCCGCGAGCCGTGAACTGGGCATGTCCGGGGCGTTCGATGCCATGCTGGCAGGAGTGGACGCCGCTTGGCCGGCGAACCGCGTGCGGGAATCCACGTCCATGCCGCGGCGGGTCGCGACCAGCGTCCGTCCCGGTACCATCCGGACCCTTGGGTCGGTGATGGTGAACGGCGCGATCCGGATCGGTCAGCGGCTGCATCCCGAGCCTGAGCCGCAGTTCGCGCACGCTGAACCGCAGACAATCGAGGCCTTCATCGGGGCGGTCGAGAGAGCCACGGACGATCCATCCTGGGCCTGAATCCGCGTGGCGGTGCTTCAGCCGCCGTCACGCGTTTCCGAGACCGATCGCTCGCAGCACCAGACCGCTGACCTGATCGGAGAAGGGCGGTCCCCAGGGCAGGTGGGCGGTGTAGACCGGAACGGCTTCCACGACGTCCCCCAGCTGCTGGAACTGCCGCTGCAGGACCTCCGCGTCCTGCCAGCCCAGCAACCGGGGAAACCGGGTGAGCAGCAGGAACGCCGCCATCGGGTCGATTCGTTCCACGGTGGCACGCGTTGGGTCAAGGTCCCGATCCGGCTGGGGCACGATGATCGCGGCAAGAGGGAGGTCCGGAGTGGTCGCGACCGGGATTGCCAGGGCGTCGCGCTCATCGGCGGTGACTCTTCGCCGGGGCCGCTCCGCGAAGCGGTCAGCAAGGTCGCCGGCGGCCTTCCGCAGGCGTAGCTCGGTCGCCCCCAGCGAACAGGTCGGCGGCCGGTGAGCCAGGTCGAGACGGAGGATGTCGTCCGTGATCAGCCGGGCGCCGTCGGCGGACAGGAGCGCGGCCATCGTCGATTTGCCCATGCCCGACGAGCCGACAAATGCGATCGCTGACGACCCGACCTGCACCGCGCTCGCGTGCAGGACTGCCTCGCCGCGCATCGACAGCATGAAGGCCAGCAGGGGACCACCGACGAGCACGGAGAGGATGGTGGGGTCGCCGTCGGGGTACGGATGGATCAGGGCTCGACCGAGAGTGCTGTCGATCACCACGTCGCAGGTGTCGTAGAATCTCAGCAGGAAGCCTTCGTCGCTGCGAACGGCAGTGAAGTACTGGCCGTCGATGTCGAGGTCGAGCAGGATGTGGCCCTGTGGCCGATCCGTGGAGGCCGCGATTGTCGATCCGACCCGAATCTCGATGCTGTCCGCCTTCGTCTGGCCGACGGGTCGATCCTGGTGGAGCGGGATGTCAGAGGTCAGCGCCAAGCCGTAGAGATGGGTGACCCGGGTCATGTCGCCAACCTATTCGGTATCGAGGTGAGTGTGTGGTATGAGCTCGCGGCGAACCTCGGATCGACCACACCGCCCTTGACGACGAGCCAGGCGTGCGCCTTCACCTCGCCGTCGACCTTGGCCACCCCGACGTGCAGGCGAGGCCCCAGCCGGCGCATCCGCTGCCCGCTGATCAGGGCCTGGCGCAGGCAGGTGTCGCCGAACGGCCAGTGCCGAAGGATCCGCATGGTTGCCCGGACCTGCCGCTGGGCCGATTCCGGGAGGGTGGATGGCTGCTGCGGTTCATCGGCCCTGACTCCGGTGGTCTCGGCCGCGGCGCCCCCGGGATCGGGGATGCTCAGTGGGGCTCCCACCAATGCGGCGAGTCGGGGGAGCGTGATGAATCGCAGCCCGATCTCGATCACAGTGGCAATGCCGAGGCACGCGAACAGCTCTGGCCATTCCGCCAGCGGAATCTGTGGTAGCTGCCGACGTGGGGATCGGATCATGCCTGGCCTTCTGACGCGAGCCACGCGCTGTGGAGCAGGACGCCCGTCGCCATGGTGGGCCGTTCGGACAGCCAGACTGCGCGCAGGCGGTCGATGTCGACGAGGTCTGGGTCGACCCCCGATCCGTCCCACTCGCGAGCAAAATCGCGCGTTGCGCGACTGGTGTACACCCGGTCGAAAGCGGCCTTCGTCGAGCGCTCCAGCACAGCGGTCGGGAGTACCTCGGAGAACACGGCCTTCATGATGTCGGTGCGGTCGCCGAACCCCCACCGTCCTCCCGCGCGAGCCAGCGCAGCGATGAAGCCCTCGTCGAGGAGTGGCTCGAAGGCGCGTAGCTGGTACTCCGCCGCGACGGCGGCGTGATTGTGGCGGAGCGCATGGAATGCACGGATCCGGGTCAGGTGCCAGGTGCTGGCGTCAAAGCGAAGCGGCTCACTTGCGAGATCTGCGGCGATCAGCCTCGTGTGCTCGGCCAGGGCATGCGGCCGAAGCCAGCGACCCTGTTGGCTGCTGCGGGCGCGGCGGGCGATGCGCCGTTGGCGGATCGGCCTCGGAAGCAGGGCCGCGGCCGCGCTCCTCAGGGTCGCGATCCGCGGCGCTCCGTTCCGCGACGCGGTGAGTGGAGTCCCGCGACGATCGCCGAGGACGGCGTCCCCGCCCTCGCCCGTCACCAGTGATCCTGAGCCGAGCTCCCGATACATGACCCGGTGCGTTTGCAGCGCGGGGGGCCAGAGCACCCCGTCAGCCCGCAGTCCTTCGCGTGCGGCCTCGCCCAGGAGGTCGGTCTCGCCGTTGCGGTACTCGAACCGGATCCACTCGCTCAAGCCGAGGTGTCGCACGACGGAGCGCTGCCACTCGTTTTCGTCGGTCGCCGGCTCGTCCGGATACCGACGGGTCACCGGGACCGGCAAGGATAATCCCTCGCGCCGAGCGAGGGCGGCCGCCGTGGCCAGCACGGTGGAGGAGTCTCGGCCGCCGGAGAACGTCACGAAGCAGGGCGGGTGGGCAAGGGCTGGCAGCAGCGCCTCTTCGAGTGCTTCGTAAGGTCCTACCTGCGTCCGTGGCAACGGGGTCGCCGGGGCAAGCCCGTGGATCCAGCCGGCAGCGGCCTCGAGCGAATCGCAGCGCACGAGACGATCCATGTTGTGCGGTGAACTGCCTGTCACCTGTCCTCCATATGCCCCGACATGGGTGTTGGGGCCGCCAGCAGTGCGGCGGCCCCAACACACAGTGCCTTACGATCCCCAGCTGAACCACAGGAACGAATCGTCGTGCCCGTCCCACCCCCGGCCGAGGGTCAGGTCCTTGATCGAGCCCACGGCGGTGAGCCGCGGGGCCTCATAGGTCTTCTGCATCTCTCTGTCACCCCCTCCCCCCCTGGGAGCTTGATGAATGGGTCCAACCCGCTACCGCCGGCAGCGGGAGGTCTTTCAATCGGTGGCCGGCTCCTCGAGCAGGCCAGCGTGGGAAAGGCTTTCGACGAACGCCTGGACGTCGGCCTCGGCCTGATCCGCCGTGATGCCGTACTCATTGATGAGGGACGTCTTCAGCTCGGCGCCGGTTCGTCCCTCGGCGAGCTGCTGCATGAGGATGCTGGCAGATGCGTTCGCGGTGAAGTAGGTCGACGATTGAAGATCAAGGATCACCAGATCCCCATCGATCTCACGCCACGTGACGTCAGACTGGCGAAGCCTCATGTCCCCCCCAAGACAAGATCGAGCCGGTGCGGCTCGTCGCAAAGCAGACTCTAGGCCATGTCGAGCCTGAAAGTAAGAACGTCGCTCAGTTCGTGGACGCCGAGAGAGCCGCCAGCTTGACCCAACCTGAGAAGTTCCATTAACCTTTCTCAGGAAGCGCCCAAGGGGGAGGGTGCCCACGTTTTGCACACTCTCAGGAAGACAGACACATGACGCGCTCCCCCCTCGCTCGCCATCGAGTGCGGCGACACGCCGCCTTCCTAGTGGCCTCGGCACTGGCTGCGGGTCTGCTCGGTGCAGTGCCGGTTGTCGAGTCTGTGCCGGCCGCCGCGACTCCGGTTGTGGGTCCGCCGCAGTCCAGCCCGACCGTGATCGGCCTGTTCAGCGAAAGCACCCGCCCGACGACTGCCGCCGTCACCCGCAGGCGGACGATGAACCTCGGCGTACGTTTCTCCGCGTCGGAGGACGCCACGATCGTTGGCCTGCAGTTCTATCGAAGCGCCAAGCAGAAGAGATCCTTCGCCGGCGCTTTGTGGAGTTCGAAGGGCAAGCTGCTTGCCCGGGTCAAGTTCCCCAGCTCGACGACTGTCGGATGGCAGACGGTCCAGCTGTCCAAGCCCGTGTGGATGCGGGCCGGTCGTACCTTCGTCGTGTCCTATCGGGCCAGAGCAGGTCGTTTCGCGGTGACGAGGGGCGCGTTCATCTCGACGTACACCCAGGGCAGCCTGAGCGTCGCCAAGAAGGGCGGTGTTCGCCGTGCCTCGGGTGCGCTGAAGTTCCCGAAGAAGCGGACCACTGCCAACTACCTGGTCGACGTCGTTGCTGTCAAGGCCACAGCGAGCGCGGCAGCGGAACCCTCTCCGACGCCGACCTCGTCTCCGACGGCGACCTCGTCTCCGACGGCGACCTCGTCTCCGACGGCGACCTCGTCTCCGACGGCGACCTCGTCCCCGACGGCGAGTGCGTCCCCGACGGCGAGTGCGTCCCCGACGGCGAGTGCGTCCCCGACGACGAGCGCGAGCGCAACGGCGTCAGTGCCTGCCGGTGGTGCGGTCACGA
>JAGQUI010000450.1 GCA_020438595.1 Propionibacteriaceae bacterium
CGCGGCGGAGCGGCTCCCCGAGCTGGACGACGGGGAGCGCGCCGCGCTTGTACGAGAGATCGAGGCAACCCGCGCCGCCATTGAGCAGTGGATCTGGGACCGCTGGAAGACTGTTGGGGGTGGCTGGTCCAAGTCCGATACGGAGGCAGCCCGGGGGTTCGTTCGTGCGACCTGCCCGTGGATGGACGATCGGAACATCTCTCACGCCGTCAACCAGGGCACCTACTACGCCTGGCACGGATGACCGCCCCAGGATTCCGCGCTGGACGCGGCCGGGTCGTCATGCCAGCGCTCATGCGCTACGACCTCGACGTTTCGCCGCCCAAGCTCGGCCTCGGCCTGGTGCAGCTGCGACAACGATTCAGGTGCCGGCCCCTGAGCACGACCCACTCGCACTCGGCGGCGGCCACGCCCTGAGGCTCAGGGCCCGAGGCTGCCCGGCGGGCGGAGGTCGGCCAGGTCGCGGTCGAACTCGCGGACGGTGGCGTCCACCACCTGCACCGGCGGGCCGGCGGCCAGCACGGCGGCGGCGTCCACGGTGATGGTGATCGAGACGTCGAGGCCGGGCTTGAGCTGCCCGCCGATCGCCGACCAGAAGTCGGAGGAGTCGGTGTCGCCGCCGGTGCGCAGCGTGATCGCCGGCAGCGGGTCGGCCACCAGCGGCGCCTTGATGTGGCCGGCGGTGAGCACCGGGTTGAGCAGCAGGGCCGCCATCACCTGGCCGAGCAGGGCGTGCTCGTCGCCCACCTCCGTCGTCCACGCGGTGATCAGGTAGCGGCACTCCAGGCGGGGCCGCGGGCCCTCCCTGCGGGCCGCCCCGTCCTCGTCGGTGACGACGCGCAGCCCGTGCTCGCGCTCGGACAGGTTCGGGCGCACGTCCCACAGGAACAGGTTCACGGTGGGCCCGCTGAGCTGGGCCGACCAGTCCCGGTCGGGGGCGTCGAACGCGATGTCCACGTCCCGCGCGGACAGGGGGACGATCTCACGCAGGAAGCCCGCCAGGGCGTCATCGAGCAGGTTCAACATCGTCGTCAGCCACCAGGGGGTAGTACCGGTCGAATTCGGCCGGCGTGCGGAGCTTGCCGACCTTCTGGAACTCGCGTTTGAGCCCCAGCACCACGTCTTCCATGCCGATCGGGCGGGCGTCCGTCGCGGCCAGGAACGCCGCGGCGAGCGCCGCGTTGCGGATCGTGCCGCCCGGGATCGTGAAGTTCCGGGCGAGGAAGTCCAGGTCGAGGTCGGACGCCGGCGCGTCGGCGGGGAAGTTGGCCGCCCAGATCCGGCGCCGGTCGGCCTCCTCCGGGGGCCGGAAGTCCACCCAGACCGCGATCCGGCGGGTGAACGCCTGGTCGATGTTCCGCTGCAGGTTGGTGGCCAGCACCACCAGGCCGTCGTGGCGCTCGAGGCGCTGCAGCAGGTAGGCCACCTCGAGGTTCGCGTAGCGGTCGTGCGCGTCGGACACCTCGGAACGCTTGCCGAACAGCGCGTCCGCCTCGTCGAAGAACAGCACGACCTCGGCGGCCCTGGCCGCGTCGAAGATGCGGTCCAGGTTCTTCTCCGTCTCGCCGATGTACTTGCTGACCACCCCGGCCAGGTCGACCTTGTACAGGTCGAGCCCGAGGTCGCCGGCGATCACCTCCGCCGCCATCGTCTTGCCGGTGCCCGGCGGCCCCGCGAACAGCGCGACCACGCCGGCCGAGGGCGCCGCGGTGAACCCCCACGGGCCGTACACCAGCGAGCGGGTGCGGTAGCGGTCGGCCAACTCCCGCAACTGCCGGGTCTGGTCGCGCGGCAGCACCAGGTCCGACCACTGGTAGCGCGGACGCGTGCGCAGCGCGAGCCGGTCCAGTTCGCCGGCCGCCAGCCGCCGGATGGCCTGGCCGACCGTGCTGCTGCCGCCGGCAAGGGCGCGCTCGACCAGCCGCAACTGCTGGCGGTCCAGGCGCTGGCCGTCCGAGGGCCGGCCGAGCACCTCCTGCCAGTCCGCGTCCTCGGCGATGCCGTGGGTGACGCTCACCTCCCGCCAGCGGACGTCCGGCAGCCCGGCCAGCGGCAGCTCGCGGGCGCTGCTGACCACCCAGGCGACCTCCGGCGTCCGCTCGATCCGGCGGGCCAGTGCCGCGGGCAGGCCGGCGTCGGTCTCGACGACGAGCGTGCGGCCCTCGATCACCGCTTCGCGCACGAGCGCGGCCAGGGCGGCCGGATCGTCCGGAGGCGGGCCGGCCACCAGGCCCCTCCCGGGCGCCAGTTGGGCCACGGCGGCGAGCCGGGACTCGTTGTCGGCGCCGTGGACCAGGGTGAGGATCGGGGCGGGGGCGCGCCGGCGGGCGTCCAGCGCACGCACCACGCGCGCCTCCGGGGGCAGCGACTCGTCCAGGGCGTCGTCGCCGCGCAGGAACCAGCTCACCCGGGCCGCGAGCCGCACGCTCCGGTTCGACCAGGGCCCTTCGGGGTCGACGTCGGCCAGGCCGAGCCGGCACAGGGCGCCGTCGGGGGCGACGGCGGCAGCGGCGCCGAGCCGGTCGAGCAGCCCGAGCGTGGGCCGGGGCAGGCGCATGTCGTCGTGCAGGTAGGCGACGAGGCGTTGCCGCGAGGGCGCCACCTCGACC
>JAGQUI010000451.1 GCA_020438595.1 Propionibacteriaceae bacterium
GGACGGCGCGTACACCATGTGCGAGAAGATCTCGTCGGTCAGGACGGTGACGTCGCGCTCCGCACAGATCGCCGCGATCTCCTCGAGCTGCCCCACGACCATGCCGTTGGGACGCTGCGGCGAATTGATGATGAGCATCTTCGTCTTCGGCGTGATGAGGTTCTTCAGGCTCTCGATGTCGAAGTGGAAGTCCGGCTCGACCAGCGGCGCGTAGACCACCTTGCCGCCGGCGTAGGTGATCCAGAACTCGTCCGGCGGGTAGCCGGGGTTCGGGAAGATGACCTCGTCGCCCTGGTCGACCATGGTCAGGAGGGACTGGGTCAGGGCGTGCTTGGCGCCCATCGTGACCAGGACCTCTTCACGGGTGGTCGGACGGCCGCGCTTGGTGGCCTCCTCGGCGATGGCGTCGCGCAGCTCCGGCAGGCCGGGGCCCGGCACGTAGCGGACGTGGCCCTCGTGCACGGCGCGGGCCGCGGCCTCGAGGATGTGGGGCGCCGGGTAGAACTCGTCGCCCTGGAAGTCACCCTTCTCGAAGTGGATGATCTTCTTGCCGGTCTCCTTCTCCAGCGCCTCGGCCTTGCGCATCGAGGCCCACTGCTTGGGCAGCACGAAGTGCGAGGTGCGGCTGGAAAGGCGCAGGTTGGGGGTGCTGGTGGTCGCCATGTGTGGGCGTTCTCCTTGGTGTCCGGTGGTTCGGTGGGTCGTCCGGTCGCCGGTCGGCGTCAGGTCGCGTGTGGTCGGTCGTCGCGGCCGGCCACACGCACCCGCACGGGGACCGTGGTCGCCGGCGGGGGAAGCTGGTGGGCGCCGCCGAGGCGGCGCGAGAGGTCCTGGGCGGCGTCCATGACGATGGCCGCGAGGTCCTCGATGCGGTCCGGCGTCACGCGCGTGACGGGCCCGCCGATACCCATGGCGGCCACGACGTGGCCGCTGTGGTCCCACACGGGGGCACCGATGCAGCGCAGACCCTCGTCGTACTCCTCGTTGTCCACCGAGAAGCCGCGGGCGCGGATGGCGGCCAGATCCTCGTGCAGGCGCACGGGGTCGGTGATGGTGTGGGACGTGAAGCCCGGCAGGCCCTTCTGGGCGATGATCTCGTCGACCTCGGCGGCCGGGCGGTGTGCCAGCAGGACCTTGCCGAGGTTCGTGGCGTGGGCCGGATAGCCACGGCCGATCGCCGACGGGACGCGCAGCGCGCGGCGGGCCTCGACGCGCTCGACGTACACGGCCTCGCCGGCCTCGAGGACGGCAAGGTGACCCGTCTCGCCCGTGCCGTGCACGAGGCCCTCCAGGAACGGCAGGGCCTCGTCCCACAGGTTCATGCGCTGCATCACGAGGCTGCCCAGCTCGAACAGGCGCAACCCCAGGCGGTAGCGGCCGGTGCGGGCGCTCTTTTCGACCATCCCGGCCGCCTCGAGGTTCACGAGGAAGCGGTGCACGGTGGACTTGTGAAGGCCCAGCCGCTGTGCGATGTCGCTGACCCGGAGGTCCGGCTCGTCCGCGGTGAACACCCCGAGGATGGCCACGGCGCGCTCGATCGCCTGGATGCGGTACGGGCCCGGCGGGTCGGCCGGGGCGGGCGTGGCGGCGGGGGTGTCGGTGGCGAGCGATGCCATTGGTCTCACATTGTGAAACGGGGTTTCGTGTCAGATGCGACAAAGGAGGTGTACACACGCGCCGCGGCGCCTGCCAAGGCCGGGACCCACATCTCGCACGGGCGTCTCATGATGCAAGACACTGAGACGGTGGTGGTTCACCCCGCCTCGGTCACCGGCCCGCGCGGCCGTGTGCGAGACTCCCCGCACAATCCGTTCGACGAGGAGAACGCCGTGGCCTTCGAGGACATCCTGTACGAGGTCGCCGACGGGCGCGCCACCATCACCATCAACCGCCCGGACCGGCTCAACGCGTTCCGCGTGCAGACCCTCGAGGAGATGGCGGACGCGTTCGAGCAGGCCGCCGACGACGAGGCCGTCGGCGTGATCGTCCTCACCGGGGCGGGCGAGAAGGCGTTTTGCGTCGGCGGTGACGTCCGCGATCCCACCAGGACCCTCAAGGAGAAAAGGCGCGTCCACCACGTCAGTGACAGGGTCGCCAACGGCATCCGCAACAACGGCAAGCCCGTCATCTGCAAGGTCCGCGGTTACTGCATCGGCGGCGGCAACGAACTGAACGTGATGTGCGACCTGACGATCTCCGGCGAGTCCGGGCGCTTCGCCCAGGCCGGCCCGAAGATCGGCTCTGCGCCGCTGTGGTGGGGCTGCCAGCTGATGCCCGCGGTGGTGGGCGAGAAGAAGGCCCGCGAGATCCTGTACCTCAACCGGCAGTACTCGGCGCAGGAGGCCCTGGCGATGGGCCTCGTCAACGCCGTCGTGCCGGACGACAGGCTGGACGCCGAGGTCGACACCTGGGTCGGCGAGATCCTCGCCAAGTCCCCGCAGGGCCTGCGGTTCGCGAAGCTGTCGATGAACTCGTCGACCGACATGCTGTACGGCGCCGTCCAGCACGGTCTGGAGCTCGTGGCCATCAACCACGTGCACGGCCCGGAGCCCAAGGAGGGCATCGCGTCATTCCAGGAAAAGCGCAAGCCCGATTGGCGCAAGTTC
>JAGQUI010000452.1 GCA_020438595.1 Propionibacteriaceae bacterium
CCCATGAAGTCCGCCGATCAGGCGCCACCCGGGCTCGCCCCGGAGTTGAGGGCTGCTCGGCTGGTCGAAACGGACTCTCATGGGGTCCATGATGCTGCTGGTTGAGACCGGCGTCCGAGGGGGCGCTACCAAGACCGCCCAAGAACCGCCAGAGTTCTATTTTGTGACGCCTCGGGCCGCAGCGGCGCGCGCTCCGCAGGCATGTGTCAGGCTGCGCACCAGGTGGCGACAGTTCCACGAAGGTTCCATGAAGGTGCGGCGCCTTTCATCTAGTGGGACCTGACTAGGCCATACACACGTCGGGCTGACAGGATTTGAAAGTGCCCGTGGTCGGCTTGCGAAAAGGCCGGATGACAAGGACATCAGGCGTAGCCACTAGGCATTTCACACGCCAGCATCGATCCGGACGGGAGTAGTGAGGTGGGCTGATCTAGGGTCATGTAGGCTGTCGCTATTGCACGATTGTTGCACGACCACCGAAGGTGCCTATTGCACGCCAACAGCCCTCGACCAGCACCGGAGGCAGTGTCGTGCCGGCCAACGTGAGATCGGACGAACGCCATGACTCGATTGTCCCAGCAACCAACCGATCCGGCGAGCCCCACAGCGCCGCCGCCCGCAGCGGCGAGCCCGGCCTCGTCTCCCGACAAGCTCGGGAGCGCTGAGGATTCGAGGCGGACCAGACGCGGGTTCGGCGCGGTGCGGAAACTGCCGTCCGGCCGCTGGCAGGCGAGCTACCTGGATCCAGCCGGCGTCCGGATCAACGCCAGTGCAATCCAGGACGGCAAGATTGTGCCGCTCACGTTCCTGGACAAGAAGACCGCCGAGGCCTGGCTGAGCCTGCGCCAGACCGAGATGATCGAGAAGCGCTGGAAGCCGCCCGCGGCCCGCGAGCCCGACGAGGTCGAGTTCAGCGAGTACGCCGACCGGTGGCTCGATTCCCGAGACCTGAGCCCCAGGACCCGGGCCGAGTACCGCAAGGTCCTTGACGGTCCCAGGTTGGCCGACTTCGCCGGCTACACGCTGAACAAGATCAGCCCCGCCATGGTGAAGCGGTGGTGGAGCGCGCACGAGGATGGCCACCCCACTGCCCGCCGCAAGGCGTATGACCTGCTCCATGCGATCCTCGCCACCGCATCCCAGCCTGATGAGGACACCGACGCTCCCCCACTCATCGCGAACAATCCCGCCCGGCTGTCCGCCAAGACCAAGAACCGGACCATGACCAGCCGGCCCAAAGGCAGCATTCGACCCGCCACTCTCGCCGAACTCGCCACCATCATGGACGAGATGCCACAGCGGTACGCGGCGATGGTGCTGCTCGCCGCCTGGTGCGCACCCCGCTTCGGAGAACTCACCGAACTTCGGCGACGCGACCTACGGATCAATCTGGACGCCGACGGCCAGCCGACCGACGGCACCCTCACCATCACCCGAGCGGTCGTGTGGCCAGAACCCGACACCCCGGTCGTGAAGACGCCCAAGAGCCTGTCCCGCGAGGTCGCGATCCCGCCCCACATCCTCGCTCCCCTCCTCGTCCACCTCGACACCTGGGCCGACGCCGGACCCGACGGGCTGCTGTTCCCCGCGGTCGAGTCCGGCGGCCACATGAAGCACGGCGCCCTGTACAAGGTGTTCCGCCGCGCCCGAGCTGCCGCGGGACGGTCGGATCTGCGCTGGCACGACCTGCGCCACACCGGGGCCACTCTCGCCGCCCAAGCCGGCGCCACTCTCGCCGAACTCATGAACCGTCTCGGCCACTCCAGCGTCACTGCAGCACTCATCTACCAACACGCCGCCGCCGGACGCGACGCCGAGATCGCGCGACGACTCTCCGAGATCGCTACCAGCTGACCGCCCGCGGCCACGCCGCAGGTCGACCCCGATACCGCCCGGAGTGTTCACCCGGCCCGTGCGTACGCCGCTGGGGAGCGGTCTCACCCTCCGCTGAGGGTGAAGCGCAACCTCAACAACTCCGTAGCGACCGCAATTGCGGCCTGATGTTCAGCAGCGGCCTGTTGGCGGCCGGGGCGTGACCCGCTCGAAGCATCCGCCACAATTCCTGGCGCACTTCGGCCCCGGCTCACACCTGGGTCGTGAACGAATGACTCAGCCGTTCCGGCCCTGGCTCCCGGGATCAGCGAGCACGATCCAGGTGGCGATCTGGGTTCGTGAGGTGTAGCCGAGCTTGTCCATGATCTTGCGGACGTGGTTCTCGACGGTTCGCTCGGAGATGAACAGCCGGGTGCCGATCTGGCGGTTGCTGAGGCCCTCCCCATCAGGCGCGCCGGACATGTTGGCCGCGAGCGAGGCCATCGCCACCCTCTCCGCGAGCAGTCGGGACGCCCCGCCTACGACCTCCTCCCGCCGGCGCCGCAGCGGGTCCAGAACTCGACATCCCGGGCGCAGCTGCTCGCCGACCGGGCGGCGGCATGGCTGTTCTGGTTCGCACTCGCGGCCGCAGCGATCACCGGCGTGGTGTGGACGCTGCTCGGCCAGCCCGACCAAGCCGTCGTCCGCGTGATAGCCGTCCTGTTGATCGCCTGCCCGCACGCCCTCGGCCTGGCGATCCCGCTGGTTGTCGCCATCTCGACCGAGAGG
>JAGQUI010000453.1 GCA_020438595.1 Propionibacteriaceae bacterium
CTGAACTCGCCGTCCTCGGCCTCAAGGTCGGTTTCCTCGCCCTGCTGTGGCTGTTCATCCTGTTCACCGGGAACGTCATCCGCACCGACCTGTTCGGACGCAAGGTGAGCGCAGCCGAACTCGCCGCCACCGGCGTCGCGGGCGCACCGCCGCAGAAGATGTCCCGGCGCGCCCTGCGCCAGCTGCCGAAGACCCTCACCGTCACCCACGGCAAGCAGGCCGGGCTGCAGCTGCCCCTGGCCGAAGGCATCCTGATCGGACGCTCCAGCGACTGCCAACTCCTGCTCGACGACGACTACGTCTCCACCCGGCACGCCCGGATCAGCCGCACGCCGACCGGCTACCAGGTCGAGGACCTCGGCTCCACCAACGGCACCTTCGTGAACAACCAGCGGGTCACCGCGCCCACCCCGTTCGGCCTCGAGGACACGCTGCGCATCGGCCGCACCATGATGAGCGCGGAGAAGTAGATGTCGCTGGCGCTGCGCTACCTCGCCCACTCCGAGATCGGCCTGGTCCGCAAGAACAACCAGGATTCGGCCTACACCTCGCCGTCCATGCTGGTCGTGGCGGACGGAATGGGCGGAGCCGCAGCCGGAGACCTCGCCTCCGCGATCGCCGTCCGCGAGCTGAAGGAGGCCGACGGCGCCCACACCGGCGAGGAGATGCTCGACGTCCTCGCCGACGCGATCGACTCCGCCGGGGCCGCGATCAGTGACCTGATCGAGACCGATCCGAGCCTCGACGGCATGGGCAGCACGGTTTGCGGGGTCATGTTCGACGGCGAGCACATCGGCCTGGCCAACATCGGCGACTCCCGCGCCTACCGCTACGTCGACGGGCACCTGACCCGGCTCACCCGCGACCACTCCTGGGTGCAGGCCCTGGTGGACGAGGGACGGATCACCGAGGCCGAAGCCCTCGAGCACCCGCACCGCTCGCTGATCCTCAAGGTGATCAACGGCCAGCCCCAGCACCGTCCCGACCTGGAGCTGGTCGACGTCCAGGCCGGCGACCGCCTGCTGCTCTGCTCCGACGGCCTGTGCGGCTTCGTCACCGATGACGTGATCGCCGACCGCATGGACGGCGAGCGCGACGAGGTCATGGCCTCGCTGGTCGCCCTCGCCCACCACGAGGGCGGGCAGGACAACATCACGATCATCATCGCCGACGTCATGGAGGGCGAACCCGAGGGCGCCACCGAGGTGCTCGGCGCGGCCGCCGACCTCGACCTGGACAACCTGCAGGAGAACACCGCCCGGCTGGCCCTCGACCCCGCCGGCGGGGGCCCGCGGCCCGACCCCGCCGCCGGCGAGCTCGCCCGCTACTCCCCGCTCGCGCGGCGCCAGCCGTCCGCGTGGGTGAAGCTGGTGCTGCTGGTGCTGCTGCCGCTGCTGGCCATCGGCGGCGCCGGCTGGGCCTGGTACACCTACACCCAGCAGCAGTACTACCTGGGCGCGAACGGCGAGTACCTCGCGATCTACCAGGGCATCCCCGAGCCGGTGTTCAACCTGCCGCTGTCGCACGTGGTCACCACCGACACCACCCGCGTCGCGGACCTGCCGCTGTACTACCAGGAGCAGGTGCGCGGCACCCTCCCGGCCGAGTCCTTCGAGGCCGCCGAGACGACCCTCGCCACGCTGCGGCTCAAGGCGGAGGCCTGCATCCAGCAGCGCCAGGAACGGGAGAATCCGACGCCGTCGCCGAGTCCGACCGAGTCGACGAAGGGGACGCCGAGTTCATCGGCCTCTGCGAGCCCGACCGCCGGCACCTCACCCACACCTACCCCGACGCCGTCCGACACCTCGACCCCGGCAGCGCCCACGGAGTGCTGATGAGCGACGTCGTCGGCTACCGCAAGCGCCGTGGCGTGGAGGCGTTCATGCTCGCCTTCGCGATCACGCTCGCCATGGGCGGGTACGTGCTCACCCACCTCAACCGGGACGCCGAGCTGCCCCCGGAGTGGCCGTGGGCGCTCACCGCGCTGCTGGTCGTCGGCATCGCCCTGCACGCGGTGATCCGGTGGCGGTTGCCGTACGCGGACCCGCTGATCCTGCCCCTGGTCATGCTGCTGAACGGCCTCGGGCTGGCGATGATCCACCGCCTCGACCTGGACGACACGAAGGCCCCGCACAGCGCCGAGCTGCAGCTCAACTGGCTGTTCGTGGCGGCCGCCACCTGCATCGTGGTGATCCTGCTGCTGCGGGACTACCGCGTGCTGCAGCGCTACACCTACACCATCTTCCTCGCCGGCATGGTGCTGCTGATGCTGCCCCTGGTGCCGGGCCTGGGCACCGAGAAGAACGGCGCCCGGATCTGGATCCACCTCGGGCCCTACAGCTTCCAGCCCGCCGAACTCGCCAAGATCGTGCTCTCGGTCGCCTTCGCGTCCTACCTGGTCGAGAAGCGCGAGGTGCTCGCCCTGGCCGGCGGGCGGTTCCTCGGCATCGAGTTCCCCCGGCCCCGCGACCTCGGCCCGATCCTGGTGATGTGGCTGGCCAGCCTGGCCGTGTTGGTCTTCCAGAAGGACCTCGGCACCTCGCTGCTGTTCTTCGGCCTGTTCGTGTTGATGCTCTCCGTCGCCACCGAGAAGCC
>JAGQUI010000454.1 GCA_020438595.1 Propionibacteriaceae bacterium
GTGCTGGTCGGCTTCGCGCTGAAGGCGAAGCCGGTGAAGACCCACACCGCGCTCACGTTGTCGCAGCGCCGGGTGCCGTTCGGCACCGCGGTCACGGCCACCGCCACGGTGCGTGGCGCGAGCACCGGCACGGTGGTGTTCCGCTGCGACGGCGGGCGGCTCACCGCCGACCTCCTCGACGGCGTCGCCACGGTCGCGTTGCCGGCGGATCTGCCCGCGGGCCACCACACGGTGCGGGCCAGGTTCACCGGCACGGACGAGGCAAAGCCCAGCCGGTCGCGGACGGTGCTGCTGACCGTGACCCGGGCGTAGGGGGTGTCGGCGGATGATGAACAGTGCCAAGATCAGAGCGTGGTTCGGGGAGGGGTGCCGTCACGACGTGGTGACCAGGATCCCCTCACGTGCCCTTCATCAGGCAGTGCTGCGGCCTGCTCACCACTGCGTCCAGTGAATCCCAGGAATACCCACAAGGTAAGGAGAAACCAGGTGAAACCACACCTGAACAAGGGCGTTGTTGCCCTGCTCGCCACCGTGCTCGGGACGGGGCTTGGCCTCGCACCGATGGCGGTACCGACGGCCCAGGCGGCCGACGCGGTGACGATCAACCTGATCAACTTCAACGACCTCCACGGCCGGATCCAGACCGACAAGACGGTCCAGTTCGCCGGGACGATCGAGGAGGCGCGCGCGGCGTACGGCGACGCGAACTCGCTGCTGCTCTCGGCCGGCGACAACATCGGCGCGTCGCTGTTCGCGTCCGCCACCCAGGGCGATCAGCCGACGATCGACGTGCTGAACGCGCTGGAGCTGCAGGCGTCCGCCGTGGGCAACCACGAGTTCGACAAGGGCTGGGCCGACCTGCGCGACCGCGTCATCGACGGCGGCACCAACGCCGCCTGGGACTACCTCGGCGCAAACGTGTACAAGGCCGGCACCACCACCCCGGTGCTGCCCGAGTACGCGACCTACACCATCGATGGCGTCACGGTCGGCGTGATCGGCGTGGACACCCAGGAGACCCCGTCCCTGGTCTCCCCGGCCGGCATCTCCGGGCTCACCTTCGGTGATCCGGTGGCGGCCGTGAACCGGGTCGCGGACCAGCTCACCGACGGCAACGCCGCCAACGGCGAGGCCCAGGTCATCGTGGCGGAGTACCACGAGGGCACCACGCTGAGCGATCCTCCCGCCACCCTGCAGGACGCGGTGGACGCGGGCGGAGCGTTCGCCAACATCGTGGCGGACACCTCGCCGAAGGTCGACGTGATCTTCAACGGCCACACCCACACCAGCTACGCGTGGTCGGCACCGGTCACCGGCGGCGGCACCCGTGCGGTGGTGCAGGCGGCGTCCTACAGCGACAAGGTGGGCCAGGTCGTGCTGAGCGTCGACCCGGCCACGGGCGACGTCCTCGATCACACCGAGACGCTGCTCACCCGTTCGACGACTGCGCCGGCCGACCTGATCGCGGCGTACCCGCGGGTCTCGGCGGTCAACGACATCGTCACCGACGCGCTGGCCTACGCGGCCGTCGTGGGCGACAAGGCGATCGGCCGGGTGACCGACGACATCACCACGGCGTTCTCCGAGGGCAGCTACGTCAAGGGCGAGTACACCGGAGGCAAGCGGGACGACCGCTCGAAGGAGTCCACTCTGGGCAACCTGGTCGCGAACGCCCTGCTGAAGTCGCTGAAGTCGACCGACCGCGGGGGCGCCCAGATCGGCGTCGTGAACCCGGGCGGCCTGCGCGCCGAGCTGTACTACGCGAAGAGCGGCGCGGAGACGAAGAACGGCGTGGTGACCTACGCCGAGGCGAACTCGGTGCTGCCGTTCGTGAACAACCTGTGGACGACCACCCTCACCGGGGCCCAGCTGAAGGCCGTCCTCGAGGAGCAGTGGCAGCCGGCTTCGGCGCAGCGGCCGTACCTCCAGCTCGGACTGTCGGACAACGTCCGTTACACCTTCGACGCGTCCGCCGCCAAGGGTGACCACATCACCGGCATCTGGGTGAACGGTAAGCGGGTGACCGACGACCAGTCCTTCCGGATCGGTTCGTTCAGCTTCCTGCTGGCCGGCGGCGACAACTTCGGCACGTTCGCCGAGGGCACCGACACGCAGGACTCCGGACTGGTCGACTACGAGGCGTGGATCGCGTACCTCACCAAGCAGTCCCCGGTGCACCCGGACTTCGCGAAGCACGCCGTCGAGGTGCAGGCCGAGTCGACCGCGGTCGTCGGCCAGGAGTTCCCGATCTCGGTCTCCGGGCTCGACCTGACCTCGCTCGGTTCGCCGGCGAACACCACCCTGAAGGTGAAGGTGGGCGGCCGGACGGTCGCGAACCACATCCCGGTCACGGACGGCGCGGCGGACTTCTCCGTCACCCTGCCGAACCGGGGCGCGGTCGTGATCACGGCCAAGCCGTCGGGCACGAAGGTGACCGTCCCGGTGACGATCGAGAAGGCGGCCGTGACGCCGTTCGGGCTGAACGAGTCCCGGACGGTGCAGAAGGGCAAGCGGGTCACGTTCCGCGTCCAGACCGCCGCGCTCGGGGCGGGCATGTGGGTGACCGGCAAGGTGAAGGTCTACATCGGCACCCG
>JAGQUI010000455.1 GCA_020438595.1 Propionibacteriaceae bacterium
CGCCCAGCGCGGCCGGAAGCAGGCCGCCCGTCCGTAGCCCGCCGTCGCGGGCGGCCGCGCAGCGCAGCCGGAAGAGGGTCTCCCCCGCGTTGGGCACGACCATCGTGTCCGGGTCGGCCTCCCAGGCGGCGAGGTCGAAGTCGGCCGGGTCGAGGTAGCCGAGGCTCGCCTTCTCCACGCGCGCCCGGTCGATGCCGGTGCACAGCGTGACGTCCACGCGGCAGCGTTCGCCGTCCACCTCGTCGAACGTGCCGGCGCCGCGCAGGTGCGTGCTGTGCGCGAGCACCCCCCAGTGGATGTCGGAGAACCGGTCCCACTGCTTCACGAAGTAGTCGCGGCAGTGGTAGCCGATCTCGTAGATCTCGGTGTGGACGAAGGAGATCTCGCGCACATGCGGGGCGTACAGGATCACCTCGCCGCCGTCGGCCACCACCGGCTCCAGCTTGTAGAAGCCCTTCGCGGCCGTCCAGATGTCCTCGTACTTCTCCGGGATCAGCGAGACGACGCGCCTGACCGGCGCGTCCAGGTAGCGGACGTGGGTCTGCGCGGACACCTGCGCGGCCGCGGCCCAGGCCGCCCGGGTGTCGCCGAAGGACGCGGCGTGGAGGTCCTTGCTGCCCGACTTCGCCACGACGCACAGCGCCAGCTTCCGCGCCGGGATCATCGCCGCGGCCTCGTCGATCAGGGCCCGCACCGGCGTGACGGCCAGCGTCCCGATGATCTCGGCGCTGGTGATCAGGGCGCCCACCCAGTGGGTGAGGTCGATGATCTGCTGGCCGGCGATGCCCGGGAAGAAGTACTTGTTGCCGCCGGAGAAGCCGACGACCTCGTGCGGGAACACCGGCCCGACGACCAGCGCGACATCGTGGTCGACGACCGCCCGGTTCAGGGACACGGTCGCGGGGACGGCGAGCAGCCCGCCGCTGAGCTCGTTGACCCGCTCGGCACTGATCTCGCCCAGGTCGACGAACGTCTCCGGCGTCCACCACTCGTGGTTGAGCACGGTCAGTCCGGGGTAGGTCGCGGCGAGGCCCCGCTCCTCGTAGCCGAGGTGGTGGGCGAGCGCGGCCTCGCTCATCGCCACGTGGGTGCCGAGGGCGACGACGGCGGTGAGCTTCGTGACGCGTCCGGCGAGGGTCGAGCAGACGGCGTCCAGCAGCAGCGGCAGGGGGCTGGAGCGGGTGCCGTCCGGGATGACCAGGCAGACGCTCTTGCCGTCCAGGCCGGCGGCGTCCAGTTGCTCGCGGACGAAGCCGCGCAGCTCGTCCTCGGTGAGGGTGGTGCCGGGGCCGCCGACCAGTGCGGCGCCCGCGGCGAGTTCTGCGACCTGCTCGCTCATGACCCCACCCTGCCCCCGGGCGTCCGGCGCGGCAACAGTTCGCGGCAACAGGAGGCAACGCACGCAGCACGCGGGGACCTGCCAGAATGGCAACTGCGGCAAGGGGTTGCCAGAGGGAGGGGCGGCATGGGCGAGCAGCCAGTGACCATGCGGGACGTCGCCGAGCGCGCCGGCGTCGCGGTGTCGACGGTCTCCCGGGTGATGACGAACCCTGACCGGATCAGCGCGACCACCCGTCAGCTGGTTCTCGCGGCCGCGCGGGAGCTCGGCTACCGGGGCACGTCGCGTCCGGCCGCCGGCCGCGGCTCGGTCGCACTGGTCGTGCCCGACATCACCAACCCGTTCTACTTCGACGTGATCCGCGGTTCGCAGGAGCGGCTGCGCGACTCCGGCTACACCCAGCTGCTGATCGACGCGGAGGAGTCCCCGCACGCCGAGCTCGCCGCGCTGGACTCCCTGACCGGCTCCTGCGCAGGCGCGATCCTGGCGGCCACCCGGTTGTCGGACGACCAGGTGCGCGGCCTGGCCGAACGGATGCCGCTCGTGACTGTGAACCGCGGCATCGACGACATCCCGGCGGTGCTGGTCCACACCCCGTCCGCCTACGGCCAGGCGGTGGACCACCTGGTGTCCTTCGGGCATCGCCGGATCTGCTACGTCGCCGGGCCGGAGAGGTCCGCGTCCAGCCGCCAGCGCTGGGCCGCGGCGGAGGCCGCCGGACGCCGCCTCGGCGTGGACGTGACCCGGATCGGGCCGTTCAATCCGAAGCCGAACTCGGGTGCGGCCGCCGCGGACGCCCTGCTCGCGTCCGGTGCCACCGCGGGCCTGGCGTTCAACGATATCCTCGCGATCGGCATGCTGCAGCGGTTCGCCGCGCGCGGCGTCCGGGTGCCCGACGACGTCAGCGTGGTCGGCTGCGACGACATCTTCGGGGCCGACTTCTGCTCCCCGCCGCTGACCACGATCACCGCACCCACCCGGCAGATCGGGGCGGAGGCCACCTCGATGTTGCTGGCCCTGGCCGGGGGCGCCGAGCCGCGCCTGGGCCGCCTCGTGGAGTTGCCGGTGCACCTCACCGTCCGGGAGTCCACGGGACCGGCGCCGGCCTGACCGCGGGCAGCGTTCGCCGAGGGCGTGACGCGAACCCGTGGTGGTCCACCCGCGCCGCGGCTAGCGTTGCCGCATGGGTGAGGTGCTTCCGCTCCGGCGGACCGGGTCGGGGACGGTTCCTTACTCGGTCCGCGAGTCGGTA
>JAGQUI010000456.1 GCA_020438595.1 Propionibacteriaceae bacterium
GGCAGGTCCAGCTGGCCCGAACCCGAGACGCCGATCACGATCACCGGCGACTCGCCGTCCTCAGTGGCCTTCCGCGCCTGCCGGATCGCCCCGGCGATGGCGTGGTTGGACTCCGACGCCGGCACGATGCCCTCGGCCCGGGCGAACATGACGCCCGCTTCGAACGCCTCGAGCTGCTTCACCGAGATCGCATCGATCAGGCCCTCGTGGTAGCAGTGGCTGACCAGTGGCGCCATGCCGTGGTAGCGCAGCCCGCCGGCGTGCACCGGGTCGGGCACGAAGTCGGCGCCGAGGGAGTACATCTTCAGCAGCGGGGTGAGCCCGGCGGTGTCACCGAAGTCGTAGCGGTACTCGCCCTCGGTCAGCGACGGAGCGGCCTTCGGCTCGCACGCGACGATCTTCGTCTCCGCGCGACCCTCCAGGTTCTCCCGGATGAACGGGAAGCTGATCCCGGCCAGGTTCGACCCGCCGCCGGCGCAGGCGAACAGGTAGTCCGCGGAGCGCTCGCCGAACATCTTCAGCTGCTTCAGCGCCTCCTGGCCGATCACCGTCTGGTGCAGCAGCACGTGGTTCAGCACCGAGCCGAGGGAGTAGCTGGCGTTCTCGTCCTTCGCGGCCGCCTCGACCGCCTCGCTGATCGCCATGCCGAGCGAGCCGGAGGTGTCCGGGAACTGCTCGCGCAGCGCGCGTCCGGCATCGGTCAGCTCGGACGGGCTGGCCACCACGCTCGCGCCGAAGGTCTCCATCAGCACGTGCCGGTACGGCTTGCCGTCGTAGCTGGAGCGCACCTGCCAGATGTCGCAGCTCATCCCGAACACCTGGCACGCGAAGGCGAGCGCGGAGCCCCACTGGCCGGCGCCGGTCTCGGTGGTCAGCCGGAGGCGTCCGGCGATCTTGTTGAAGTACGCCTGGGCCACGGCCGAGTTGGTCTTGTGGCTGCCGACCGGGGAGGCGCCCTCGTACTTGTAGTAGAGCTTCGCGGTGGTGCCGAGGGCCTGCTCCAGCCGACGCGCCCGGTAGAACGGGGACGGCCGCCAGAGCCGGTAGATGTCGTGCACCTCCTTGGGGATCTCGATCCAGCGCTCGGCGGACGCCTCCTGCTCGATCAGGCCCATCGGGAACAGCGCGGCCAGGTCGTCCGGCACCAGCGGTTCCTTCGTGCCGGGGTGCAGCGGCGGCGGCGGCGGCGTGGGCAGGTCGGCGACGATGTTGTACCAGTGCGTGGGCATCTGGGACTCGTCCAGCACCACCTTGGTCTGCATCGGGTCCGGTCGGTTCAGGTCGTCCATCGGCTCGACGTTCTCGGGCAACTCCGCGCTCCTTCGCATCCTGTGCAGATGGCCGGGCGACGTTGACCGACCGGGTGCCACTCTAGGGCGCCACCCGTTGTCGCGGGCGCTTGTCCAGACAGCGCCTAAGGTGTGTCCAGACCTGAGCGGAGGCGGACGATGGCGGCACGGTACGGGGACGGACGATCGGCACTGGATCTGGCCCTCGACACTGTGTCGGGCCTGAAGCCCGGCAGCTGGGAGAGCGTGGAGGCACTGGCCATGCTCGCCATCGAGGCGCGCGCGCGTCCGGAGGGGCTACCGCTCCTCGACGCCGCCAGGTCGTCGGCCTCGGGGTTGCTGGCGGGCAGCTGGCAGAGCGCCCGGGCCCTGGCCTGGATCGCCCGCGCGGAGCGCGAACTCCTCCGCTGACGCGGCCGGCTCAGCGCGCCCAGATCTCCGCGATCCACGCCTCGACGGCGTCGGGGTCGCGGGGCAGGTGGTCGGAGAGGATCTCGCAGCCGTCCCCGGTGATCACGATGTCGTCCTCGATCCGCACGCCGATGCCGCGCAGTTCCTCCGGCACCAGCAGGTCGGTGCTCTTGAAGTACAGGCCGGGTTCGACGGTGATCACCATGCCGGGGCGCAGTTCCGCGTCCCGGTAGTTCTCCTGGCGGGCCTGCGCGCAGTCGTGCACGTCCAGGCCGAGGTGGTGGGACGTACCGTGCGGCATCCAGCGCCGGTGCTGCCCTCCGGTCACGGGGTCGAGGGACTCCTCGGCGGTGACCGGCAGCAGGCCCCACGCCTCGAGGTGCTCGGCGATCACGCGGACCGCGGCCGCGTGCACGTCGGAGAACCGGTTGCCGGGCTTCGCCGCCGCCATGCCCGCGGCCTGCGCGGCCAGCACCGCCTCGTAGACCCTGCGCTGGGCGGGGCTGAAGGTTCCCGAGACCGGCATCGTGCGGGTGATGTCGGCGGTGTAGAGCGACTCGACCTCGACGCCCGCGTCCATCAGCAGCAGGTCGCCGGGACGGAGGTCGCCGTCGTTGCGCATCCAGTGCAGCGTGTTCGCGTGGTCGCCGGACGCGGCGATGGTATCGTAGCCGACCGCGTTGCCCCGGTGGCGCGCGTACAGCCCGAACACGCCCTCGACCCACCGCTCGCCGCGGCCGCGCCGGACCGCCTCCGGCAGGTCGGCCACGACCGCCTCGAAGCCCACTGCGGTATCGGCGCAGGCCTGCCGCAGCTCGCCCAGCTCGAAGGGGTCCTTGGCGAGTCGCGCCTCGGACAGCGCGACGTGGAACGTGGTATCGCTCGCGG
>JAGQUI010000457.1 GCA_020438595.1 Propionibacteriaceae bacterium
CGACATCCTCGCCCTCGCCTGCGGCCTGCCCGCGGACGCGCGCCACGTGGGCGTCGGCGGGCTCGGCGGCGTCCTGCTCACCGCGCAGGACGCGCGCACGACGATCTGGACCGGCACCGACATGAAACGCCACGGCGGCTCGCTCGGGCCGGGCATCTTCACCGTCTGGGACCCGTCCGAGTGCCCGGTCGAGACCGCGATCCAGCTGCTCTCCTACGGCGCAGGGGAGTCCGCAGGGCAGTGCGGGCCGTGCATGTTCGGCCTGCCCGCCCTGGCCGGCGACTGGGCCACGTACGGACGCACGCCGACCGCGGACCGCTTCCAGCGCCTGCACGTGCGGCTCGACCTGCTGCAGCGCCGCGGCGCCTGCGCCCACCCGGACGGGGTGTCACGCTTCGCCCGCTCGGCGCTGGCCACGCTCGAACCCGAGTTCGCGGCCCACGCGAACCACTCCTGCCAGAAGGGAGGGCTGCGTCATGCCCGGCTCGCCTGAACCGGCCCGGATCGCCGTCGACCGGGTGCTCTGCACCGGTCACGGCGTGTGCGCACAGGCGCTGCCCGGCGCGATCGTGCTGGACGAGTGGGGCTATCCGGTGATCCGGACGGAGAACGTCGACCCCGAGGCGGCGGCCCTCGCCGTCAAGCTCTGCCCTGCTCGGGCGCTGTACCTGCGCTGACGCCCGCTCCGGCGCAGGGTCCGCGCCCACCCTCGGCAGGCCCGCTCACCGTGGGCGGCTGACCGGTCCCTAGCATGGCGACGTGGCTGCGCGCGAACCTTTCCAGGACCTGGGCCCCCGTTCGTTCCTTGGCGTGATCGCAGCGGGTTTCATCGCGGTGGGCCTGTTCCTGACGCTGGGTATGGCCGTCGATATCGATCCTCCGCGCCGGGACGTGATGGTCCTGGTGGGGTTCATTCTCGCCCTCGGCGCCCTCGGCGTGGTCGGGGCGAGGGAGTGGGGCGGCTTCGGGAGGTCGCTGCTGGCAGGCCTCGGGATCATCCTCCTTGGTGGTGCGATCGACGGCTGGCTCGTGGCGCGCGAGTGGGATCCGGGGATGTTCGGGCTCGTGGCGTTCGGCACGATGCTCGTGTTCGGAGTGCTCGCACTGGTGGTGGCACTCATGTCCGCGCTCCGTCATCGCCGTGAGCGGCCCGCGCCAGCGGCTGAACGGCCCGCGCAGCCCTGAAAGACGCAGCACCGCCCGCCTCCCCAGCGGGAGACGGGCGGTGCGGAGTCGGGCGGAGGCTCAGGCCTCCTCGTCGTCCTTCTTGGCCAGCACGTTCACGAAGCCGGCGGCCTCAGCGGCCTCGACCGAGTTGAACCAGACCTCGGCCTTGGTCGCCTCGTACCACTGCGATTCGGGCGTGTGGAACTTCATCGAGTCGGAGTTGCCCTTGATGTCCTAGCCCTTCGGCGGCTCGTCGCCCACGTAGGAGCCCTCGCCGTACTCGGGCGCCTCGTCGGCCGCGGCCACCTCGGTGGCCTCGATGGTGACGTCCTCGATCTCGTCGGACGCCGGAGTCTCGACGACCTCCTCGACCGGCTCGGCCTTCTTCGCGGCGGCCTTCTTCGGCGCGGCTTTCTTCGTCTCCGCCTTGGCCGGCTCGGCCTTCTTGGCGGAACCCTTGGCCTTGGCCTTGCGGGAGTCCTCGACGCTCTCGGTCACGATCTCGATCACGGCCATGGGGGCGTTGTCGCCCTTGCGCGGCCCGATCTTGGTGATCCGGGTGTAGCCACCCTCGCGCTCGGCGAGCTTCGGGGCGATCTCGGTGAACAGGGTGTGCACGACACCCTTGTCCGTCACGGTCTGCAGCACGAGCCGGCGGTTGTGCAGGTCGCCCCGCTTGGCCTTGCTGATCAGGCGCTCCGCGAGCGGCTGGACGCGCTTGGCCTTGGCCTCGGTCGTGGTGATCTTGCCATGCTGGAACAGCTGCGTGGCCAGGTTGGCCAGGATGATCCGCTGGTGTGCCGGGCTACCGCCGAAGCGGGGGCCCTTGGTCGGCTTGGGCATTGTTCGCTAACTCCTGTATGGCAGTTGATCAGTACGAATCGTCGTAGTCGACGTCGGTGTCGTAGGTGTTCAGGGCGCTCAGCGGGTCGAAGCCCGGGGAGCTGTCCTTCAGGGAGAGGCCCATCTCGTGCAGCCGCAGCTTGACCTCCTCGATCGACTTGGAGCCGAAGTTGCGGATGTCCAGCAGGTCCTGCTCGGAGCGGGAGACCAGCTCGGAGACGGTGTGGATGCCCTCGCGCTTGAGGCAGTTGTACGAGCGCATGGTGAGCTTCAGCTCCTCGACCGGCAGGGCCAGGTCGGCGGCGAGCTGCTCGTCCACCGGGGACGGGCCGATCTCGATGCCCTCGGCGTCCACGTTCAGCTCACGGGCCAGGCCGAACAGCTCGACCAGCGTCTTGCCGGCCGACGCCATGGCGTCGCGCGGCTTGATCGACTGCTTGGTCTCGACGTCGACGATCAGCTTGTCGAAGTCGGTGCGCTGATCGACGCGGGTGGCCTCCACCTTGTAGGTGACATTGAGAACCGGGGAGTAGATAGAGTTGACAGGGATGCGGTCGATTTCGGCGTCTGGGTTCTTG
>JAGQUI010000458.1 GCA_020438595.1 Propionibacteriaceae bacterium
CCTGATCGTCGGCCGCCGCAAGTAGCGCCCACCATCGCAGAGTGGACAGTATTGGCCGACTACGGCCGATACTGTCCACTTTGCGGTGGTCGAGGCGCTCGATCGGCTTCTGACGACGAGTCCGGCGCTTGCGCCGAGCGAGGATCAGACCAGCTTGCGGTCGGTCGCCCAGCGGGTCAGCTGGTGTCGGTTCGACAGCTGGAGCTTGCGCAGCACGCTGCTGACGTGGGTCTCCACGGTCTTGATCGAGATGAACAGCTCGCGCGCGATCTCCTTGTAGGCGTAGCCGCGGGCGATCAGCCGCAGCACCTCGCGCTCGCGCTGGCTCAGCCGGTCGAGGTCCTCGTCGATGCTGGCCACGTCGATGGCGCCACTGAAGGCGTCCAGGACGAAGCCGGCCAGCCGCGGGCTGAACACCGCGTCCCCGGTGGCCACCCGGCCGATCGCCTCGACGAGTTCGTCCGCGGAGATCGACTTCGTCACGTAGCCGCGGGCGCCCGCCCGGATCACCCCGATCACGTCCTCGGCGGCGTCGGAGACCGACAGCGCCAGGAACTTCACCTCCGGCTCCTTCGCGGTGACCTGCTTGATCACCTCGATGCCGCCGCCACCCGGCAGGTGCACGTCGAGCAGCACCACGTCGGGGAGCGCGGCCAGGATCGCCGCGACCGCGGTCGGCACGTCCTCGCCCTCGCCCACCAGCTGCACCCGCGAGCCGATGTCGTGCTTCACCCCACTGCGGAACATGGCGTGGTCGTCCACCACCACCACACGCCAGGCCGCAGGGGTCGGACGTTCTTCGGTCTCGCTCATCGTGGCAACTCCAGTCTCACCTCGGTGCCCTGGCCGGGCGCTGTCCTGATTATCGCCCGCCCGCCGACGCGCTTCACCCGCTCGATGATCGACCCTCGCACGCCCATCCGGTCGTCGTCCACCCTGGCCAGGTCGAATCCGTGGCCGCGGTCGCGGACGTACACCGAGACCAGCTCGGGATCGACCTCCGCGTAGACGTCGATCCGGTCGGCGCCCGAGTGCTTCGCGGCGTTCACCATCGCCTCCCGGGCCGCCCGCACCACGGCGGTCACCTCGGGGGTCAGGTCGCAGTCGCCGACAGTGACCAGCTCCACGTCCACCCCGTGCCGGTCCTCCACGTCGATGATCTCCCCGGACAGCGCCTCGGACAGGCTCGCCGCGCCCAGGCTCTCCCCGTACAGCCACTGCCGCAGCTCACGCTCCTGGCGCCGGGCGAGGGCGGTCACAGCCTTCGGGTCGCCGGCCTGACGCTGGATCAGCGCCAGGGTCTGCAGGACGGAGTCGTGCAGGTGCGCAGCCATGTCGGCGCGCGCGTCCGCGACCAGCGCGTCGTCGCGGGCCTGGGCCAGGGCCTGCCGCACCCGCAGCAGCCACGGCAGTGCGGCCAGCAGCAGCCCGCCCACGGCCAGGCCCAACAGGGCGAGGGTGCGGGTCACCTCGCCCAGCCCGGTCAGCACGGACGTGATCAGCACGCCGATGGACGCGGCGAGCGCGAGCAGCCCCGCGCTCACCGCGACCACGGTCGTCCAGTGGGCCAGCAGGGGCGCGAACACGCGGCCCCAGCTGGAGCCCACCCGTAGCTCCCGGGTGGACGCATGGTCGGCCTGCCACCAGATCAGGCCCAGTCCGCCGCCGGCCAGCAGCCCGGCCAGCAGCGCGGGCAGCGGCAGCCCCCACCCGGACGCCTGCACCAGCCACAGCGCGCCCACGCCGAGCAGGGCGAGGGCCCCGGCCACCCCCAGGTCCACGGGCGTGAGCGCCGTCGCACCACCCGGACGCAGGCCCTTGCGGGCCCCCGCCTCCAGGCCTGGTGCGGATCGCTGCCCCACCTGCCGGGGCATCACCAGCCACAGCAGCAGGTAGAGCCCGACGCCGATCAGGCCGATCGCGCCGAGCACCACGAACAGCACCCGCAGCACCAGCGCCGACCAGCCGAGGTGGTCGGCGAGGCCGGCGCACACGCCGCCGACCCAGGCCTCGCTGATCGGGCGGGTCGAGCGCGGCTGCACCTCGGCACCGGCCGGGGAGACCTCCGCCGGGGCGCCGGCGGGCACGACGGGCGGCACCCGGACGGCGTCCGGGCCCTCCGTATCATCGGGACGGACCTGCCCTGAGGAGACCACCCCACCGGATTCGCCGGAAGGGTCACGCCGGTCGTCACCAGGAGCCCGCCCTGAGGAGACCGGCCCACCAACCACCCCACCGGATTCGTCGGAAGGGTCACGCCGGTCGTCACGAAGGGTCATGCCGAGCCGCGCACCACCAGCCGGCTCGGCTTGAGCCGCATCGGGCTCTCCGGGACGCCGCCGGCGAGCAGCTCGATCAGCATCTCCGCGGCCAGCCTGGTGTGTTCCGCGGCCGGGTTGGTCATGGTGGTCAGCTGCGGCGAGCACTGCTGGGCGATTGCCGCGTCGTCGAAGCCGACGATCCGCACGTCCTCGGGCACCCGGCGTCCTGACCGCTGCACCACACCGAGCGCGGTCACGGCCATCAGGTCGTTGGCGACGAAGAGGCCGTCCAGGTCGGGATGCTCGGCGAGCACCCGTTCGGCCA
>JAGQUI010000459.1 GCA_020438595.1 Propionibacteriaceae bacterium
GACAGCAACACACGACCAGCACCATCCTCAGCAGCCAGTACCGGACCAGCCAACTCAAGACTCACAGTCCCCGATCCAGTCCCCGATCCATCCAATCGGGGGCGGAAAGTGGACCGGAATGGAACCGTCCCCGATCCGGTCGCCCGGTCGGGCGGGGACGGGGAGGCGGACCGAGAGACGAACCGTCCCCGATCCGGTTCAGAACGGACTGGGGATGCCCACGTACATCGTGGACAGGTACTCGTCGATCCCCTCGAAGCCGCCCTCGCGGCCGAGGCCGGACTGCTTCACGCCGCCGAACGGCGCGGCCGGGTTCGAGATCACGCCCGCGTTCAGGCCGAGCATGCCCGACTCGATCCGCTCCGGCAGCCGCAGCGCCCGGTTCAGGTCGGTGGTGTAGGCGTAGGCGATCAGCCCGAACGGGGTCGAGTTCGCCAGCGCCACCGCCTCGTCCTCGGTATCGAAGGTGACGATCGGGGCGACCGGGCCGAAGATCTCCTCGGTGGCGACCGTCGCGTCCGCGGGGACGTCGGCCAGCACGGTCGGGCAGTAGAACCAGCCCGGGCCGTCCACCGCGCAACCCCCGGTGACGACCTTCGCCCCGCGCGCGACCGCGTCCGTGACCAGGCCGTGCACCTTGTCCCGGCTGCGCTCGTCGATCAGCGGGCCCACCTCGACGCCGTCCTCGGTGCCGCGGCCCACCACCTTCGCCGCGAACCGCTCGGCCAGCCGCCGGGAGAACTCGTCGGCCACCTCGCGCTGCACGTAGAACCGGTTGGCCGCCGTGCACGCCTCGCCGATGTTGCGCAGCTTGGCCGCCAGCGCGCCCTCAACGGCCGCGTCCAGGTCGGCGTCCGCGAAGACCAGGAACGGCGCGTTCCCGCCCAGTTCCATGGACGTGCGCAGCACGTTCGGCGCGGCCTGCTGCAGCAGCCGGACGCCCACCTCCGTCGAGCCGGTGAACGACAGCTTCCGCAGCCGGGGGTCGGCGAGCAGCGGACCGGTCGTGGCCCCCGCCGACGTGGTCGGGATCACGTTCAGGACGCCCCTGGGCAGCCCGGCGTCCACCATCACCTGCGTGAACAGCAGCGTGGTCAGCGGGGTCAGCTGGGCGGGCTTGATCACCATCGTGCAGCCGGCGGCGATCGCGGCCCCGGCCTTGCGGGTGGCCATCGCCAGCGGGAAGTTCCACGGGGTGATCAGCAGGCTGGGGCCCACCGGCTTGCGCAGCACCATGAACCGCGTCTTCCCGTCCGGAGCGGTCTGGTAGCGGCCGGCGATGCGGGGCGCCTCCTCGCTGAACCAGCGCAGGAACTCGGCGCCGTAGGCCACCTCGCCGCGGGCCTCGGGCAGCGCCTTGCCCATCTCGATGGTCATCAGCAGCGCGAAGTCCTCGGTGCGGGCGGTGATCGCCTCGAATCCGGCCCGCAGGATCTCCGCGCGCACCCGCGGCGGGGTCGCGGCCCAGGCGTCCTGCGCGGAAGCGGCCGCGTCGAGGGCCGCCATCGCGTCCTCGGGCGAGGCGTCGGCGACCGTCGTCAACTGCTGCCCGGTGGCCGGGTCGTCCACGCCGAAGCGGGCCCCGGTGGAGGATTCGCGCCACTCGCCGTCCACGAACACTCCGGTGTGCAGCGATTCGAGCAGGGCGGTCTCTCTGGCATCCATGGGCCTAGCTTCCCACTCCGCGCAGGCCGTCGAACAGGCCGCCCGCGAGCGGGGCGGAGCGGGATAGTCTCGGGGTATGGCGCTGAGCGTCTTCGATCTGTTCCGGGTCGGCATCGGACCCTCCTCCTCCCACACGGTCGGGCCCATGAAGGCCGCCGAGCGGTTCGTCGCGTCCGTGCGCACGGACGGGCTGCTCGGCCGGGTCGCCGCGGTACGGGTGGAGCTGTTCGGCTCGCTCGGGGCCACCGGCCACGGCCACGGCAGCGTGGACGCGGTCGTGCTCGGGCTGGCCGGCCACCACCCCGAGACCGTGGACCCCGTCGCGGTGCGTCCGCTGGTCGAGCAGGTCCGAGCCGAACGGCGGCTCACCCTGGCGGACGGGCCGTCGATCGCCTTCGACCCGGACGACGACGTCGTGCTGCACCGCCGCCGGGCCCTGCCCGTCCACTCCAACGGCATGGTCTTCACCGCCACGGACGCGGCGGGCGCCGAGCTGGCCCGGCGCACCTACTACTCGGTGGGCGGCGGCTTCGTGCTGGACGAGGACGAGACCGGCCCGAACCGGATCGTCCCGGACACCACGGTGCTGCCGTACCCGTTCCGCAGCGGCGCCCAGTTGCTCGCCCACTGCGCCGCGACCGGCTTCTCGGTGGCTCGGCTCGTGCGGGAGAACGAGCGGGTCTGGCGCACCGATGCCGAGATCGATGCCGGGCTGCTGCGGATCTGGTCGGTGATGCAGGACTGCGTGCACCGCGGCATGACCACCGAGGGCGTGCTTCCCGGCGGGCTGCGGGTGCGCCGCAGGGCCCCCGAGCTGCTGCGGCGGCTCGAGGTCGAGGTGGACACCGCCGACCCGCTGCGCGGTATGGACTGGATCACCCTGTACGCCCTCGCGGTCAACGGGGA
>JAGQUI010000045.1 GCA_020438595.1 Propionibacteriaceae bacterium
CGCAACCTGTGGACGTTCGGTGTGGGCACCGTCGGCCGCGACATGGTGTACACGCTGGTCAGCCTGTACCTGGTGTTCTTCCTCAGCGACGTGCTCAGGCCGTCGCCGGAGGCGTTCCTGTGGGCGACGTCGCTGATCCTGGTGGTGCGGCTGTTCGACGCGGTCACCGACATCCTGATGGGCGCGATCGTGGACAACACCCGCACCCGCTGGGGCCACTACAAGCCCTGGATCGCCGGGGGAGTGGTGGCGTCCGCGGTGTTCACCGTGCTGCTGTTCACCGATCTGGGCCTGACCGGCGCGGGGTTCGTCGCCGGGTTCGTGGTCATCTACTTCGGCTGGAGCCTGGCGTGGACGGCCAACGACATCCCGTACTGGTCGATGCTGCCCGCGCTCACCGTGGACCAGAAGCAGCGGGAACGGTTCGGCGCGGTCGCGAAGGTGTTCGCGACCATCGGGCTGTTCACCGTGGTCGTGTCGGTGCTGCCGGTGACCAAGGCGCTGGCGCCCGGCTTCGGCAGCGTGCCGGCCTGGACGCTGTACGCGATCGGCGTCGTGGCGATCATGCTGGTCGGACAGGTGGTGACGCTGATCGGGGTCAGGGAGCCGGCGATCGTGGTCGAGCAGGAGCGCACCCGGCTGAAGGAACTGGCGCAGGTGGTGTTCCGCAACGACCAGTTGCTGTGGGTCGCGATCGCGATGGTGCTGTTCATGACCGGCTACCTGACCACGACGACGTTCGGCACCTACTACTTCAAGTACGTCTACGGCGACGAGAACATGTACTCGCCGTTCGGGGCGGTGCTGGTGGCCAGCCAGTTGCTCGGCTACGGCATCTTCCCCCTGGTGTCGAAGCGGATCTCGCGGCGGAACCTGTACACGATCGCGACCGGGCTGATCCTGGCCGGGTACCTGGTGTTCTTCCTCAGTCCCGCGAACATCGTGTTCATCGCGATCGCCGGGCTACTGCTGTTCATCGGTGACTCGTTCATCACGCTGCTGATGCTGGTCTTCCTCACCGACACGATCGAGTACGGCCAGTGGAAGCTCGGCCGCCGCAACGGCGCGGTCACGTTCGCCCTGCAGCCGTTCATCAACAAGGTCGGGGCGGCGCTCTCCACCCAGATCGTGGCGATCGCGGTCTACTTCGCCGCGCTCGATCCCCTGCGGCCCGAGGCGGCCACCCCGTCCGCCCTGCTCATCATCAGGATCGGCATGCTCGTGGTGCCGCCGGTCCTGATCGTGGTCAGCTACCTGATCTACCGGGCCAAGTACCGCATCGACGACGCCTTCTACGCCCGGATCGTCGCCGAACTGAAGGAGCGCGGCCAGCTGCGGTGAGGGGGGTACCGACGGCTCGCCCGCGGAAGCGAAGGGCAGCCGGTGGCGACCTCCGCCCGCAGCTGAGGGCCACCCGGGTCGTTCGGCCGCCTTCGGGGTACAGGGAGGGTGAGGTGACACACGACAGGAGAGCACCATGGCCGAGGAACACACGACTTGCCCCGTCTGCGGCATGGAGGTCGATCGGGCGAACGCCCCCTCCGCGGTGCACGACGCCCAGACCTACTACTTCTGCTCGAGGGGCTGCCGCGACGCCTTCGTCGCCGATCCTGCCCACTACGTCGGGAACACCGGGAGTTGAGGGCGGCACAATTCCTCAACCGTGAGCCGGGATGCTCCGGGTAGCGCCGAAGGTGTCCTGTCAGCGCTGAAAGGGGACCATCGTGAAATTCCGCACCGGCGCCCGGCTGGCCGTCCTCGGACTGGCCACGGCACTCGCCGCCAGCCTCGCCCCAGCCGTCGCCCGGGCCCACGGGGGACCCGGCGGCGGCCCGTACCCGGCCGTGCTCCGGCTGCCGGACGGCTTCCGTCCCGAGGGCATCGCGATCCGGGGCAACACCGCGTACTTCGGTTCGCTGGCCGACGGCGACATCTATGCGGTCAGCCTGCGCACCGGCAATGGCGCGTTGATCAGCGAGGGCCCGGGCACCCCGTCCGTCGGCCTGACGGTGGACGGTCGTGGACGCCTGTTCGTCGCCGGCGGGCCGGCGGGGGACGCGAGGGTGGTCGACACCCGCACCGGTGAGGTGCTCGCCGGCTACCCGTTGGCCGCGGGGGCGAGCTTCGTGAACGACGTGGTGCTCACCCGGCGCACAGCCTGGTTCACCGACTCCCAGAACCCCGTCCTGTACGGGCTGCCGCTGGGGCGGCACGGGCAGCTCCCCGACCCTGCCGACGTCATCCAGCTGCCGCTCAGCGGGGACTACGTCCACGGGCCCGGCTTCAACCTCAACGGCATCGCCGCGACCCCTGACGGCCGTGCGCTGCTCGCCGTGCAGACCAGCACGGGCCTGCTGTTCCGGATCGACCCGGGCACCGGGGTCACGCGGACGGTGGATCTCGGCGGCTACCCGCTGACCAACGGGGACGGCCTGCTGGTGCGGGGCCGCACGCTGTACGCGGTGCAGAACCAGCTGAACCAGGTCGCCGTGTTCAGGCTCAGCCGTGGCGGGGGGTCCGGAACGTTGCAGCGCACGATCACCAGTCCCGGCTTCGACGTGCCCACCACCGTGGCGGCCTGGGGGCGCTGGCTGTACCTGCCGAACGCCCGGTTCTCCACGCCGCCCACGCCGGAGACCACCTACACGGCGGTCCGCGTGCCGCGGTGATCCCGTCCGGACAGACCCGTCGGGGTCGTGGCCCGCAGCATCGGCCGTCCGAGGGTTCCCGCGCGGCTGTCCGGTGGGCCCGGCCGCCCCGTCAGGACGAGAACCGTTGTTCGAGCCACTCCTCGTCCTGCTCGCCGGCCACGCCGCGGGCGCGCAGCACGGCCACCGCGCGCAGGCCCCAGCCGGCGCGAGAGAGTTCGGCCAGGCGGCCGAGTTCGTCGTCCAGGTTCGCCTCGCTCTCGTCGGCCAGGCGATCGAGGTCGGTGGTGCAGGTGGCGTCGAACCCGACATAGAGGGCGAGCACCTTCTCGAAGGGGGCGGGCAGGAACACCGGATCGTCGAACTCGGTCTGCATGCCACGCAGCACCCGCACCACCCGCCGCGCCATCACCAGCTGGGCCCGGGCGGACTCGATCCGCTCACCCGGCAACGGGGTCCGCTCCCGGCGGGTCACCCGCTCGACAGTGTTGCGCACCAGGGCGTCGAAGATGTCCCTGCGATCGCGCGACCGATGCCAGTCCATCTCGTCGAGGTGCGCGGCGCGGATTGCCTCGGTCTGCAGCTGGAGCTTGCCGTGCAGGCGTCGGTAGGTGAGTTCGTCGACCTCGTTGTTGACGTAGAGCTGCTTGAGCGCGGTCTCCTCGATGTGGACGGCGGTCAGCCGCAGCGCCTGCTCGAAGAGCGCCTCGCCGTGTGCGGCCAGCAACTCCTCGCGCTCCGCCGAGACGGAGGCGATGGCCGCGTCCAGGGCGGCGACCTCGGCCTGCGCCCGTTCGTCGCGCAGGACCGCCCGCGACTCCGAGTGCTGGAAGCCCGATCGCTCGGTCATCAGGAAGTACATCGCCAGGTCGCACTTGCGGGCCAGTTCGATCGGATCGGGTCGGTCCACCGCCAGGCGGCGCATCAGGGGACCGATCAGTGGCGCCTTCAGGAACAGGGTGACGAGGATGCACGAGATGACGAGGGCGAGCAGGAAGTCCCGGGGCGAGGATGCAAGCCGCCAGCCGGCCACCGTGAGATCCTCGGGGATCAGCATCACCACGATGATCGCCAGCGCGCCGCGCACGCTGCCCCAGGCGAGCAACCACTGCCAGCTCCGGGGCACCCCCGCATCCAGCTTCAGCCAGTTCACCGGGGCCGTCACCGCGAACACCGACACGGCGCGCATCCCGGCGACGACGAGTACGGCGACCAGCATCACCAGCCACAGGTCCGCCAGCGCCACCTCCGTGGAGGCGAACAGCAGGCCCGCCAGCAGGAAGACCAGCGAGTTCACCACGAACGCGAGGTGGCTGACCACCTTGTCGACGTACGCGTCCGTGCGCGGCGTGAGCGAGTGGCGGGCGTAGTTCCCGAGGAACAGCGACGAGACCGTCGTGGCGATGATCGAGGACACCCGCAGCTCGAGCTCCCCGACGGAGAGCTCCAGTTCGTTGACCAACTCGGAGCTGATGAAGACCAGGTGCGCCGAGATGATCAGCAACGTCGCCGAGACGAACTCGTTGGACCTCGTCTTGCGCAGCGCCAGTGTGAACAGCCCGGCAGCACCCAGCCCCAGCAGCAGCCCTGCCAGCACCATCACGACGAAGGCCAGCAGGCCGAACAGCACGGTCGAGCCCCCGTGGAAGCCAGTGCTGATCATGCCCAGCACCACGAGGAACAGCGCGACCGCCGTGCCGTCGTTGAAAAGGCTCTCGCCCTCGAAGATCACGGTCAGCCGTCGAGGAGCGCCGAAGTCCTTGAACAGGGCCAGCACCGCCACGGGGTCGGTGGCCGAGATGATCGCGCCGAAGAGCAACAGCACCTCGAACGGCACCGTGTAGCCGATCGCGCCCAACAGCAGCCAGAGCAGTCCGGCCGAACCGAAGGCCGAGATCAACAGGCCGAGCACGGACAGCAGCAGGATCGTCCAGGAACTCTCGAGCATGGTCCGGATGCTCATCGAGTACCCGGAATCGAAGATCAGCACGGGCAGGAAGATCAGGAAGAGCAGCTCCGGGGTGAGCTGGAAGTCGGTGAGGAAGCCGGCCATCGGGGCGAGCGCGGGGAGTTCGACGACGGGCACCAGCACGATGCCCACCGCCACGAGCAGCACGGTGTAGGGAAGGTTGAATCGCCGGGCCGCGTAGAAGATCACCGCGGACAGCGCGAGCAGAACGAAGACCGCCAGGACGGCCGTGGTCGTCAACTCCATGATCCATGGTGACAGGGAACGCCCCGGGGATGGGCCCGCTCCGCCAGATCCGGGGAGGGCAGCCGCTCCCGGGAGGTGGCCGGGCCGTGCCCCGCGGCGGTTCCGTCGTTCGTGGGACGGACGACTCCAGGTGTCAGTGCGCCACGTGGAACCGGCGCCGGTGGTGGGAGGGGTGCTCGATCTCGTCCACCACCGCGATCGCGAGGTCGGCGGCCGAGATCTCGGAATGTCCGTCCGGGCCCTTCAGCAGGACGTCGTCGCTGATCCGGTAGGCGCCGGTCGCGACGCTGGGCACCCAGGCGCCGAACTCGGCCGCCGGGCTGACGTAGAACCAGTCCAGCGACTCGTCGGTGGCCCGCAGGGTGTCCAGCTTGCGCAGCCCCACCTCGATCTCGGGCAGCACCTCGGGCGGGTTGTCCGCGACGTCGAACAGGCGCGACCCGCCCGGCGCCACCAGCAGGGACGACGCCCCGCCCAGCACGCCCAGGCGGACCCCCGACTCCCGCGCCCGCTCCACCAGCGCGTCGATGACGCCGTCCACCCGGTCCGCCATGTCGCCGCGGGGGGAGAGGGCCTCGAACACCACGTCTGCCCCGTCCACCGCCTGCGCGAGCACGTCCTCGTCGAGCACCGAACCGGTGACGTAGCGGACTCCGGGCACGGGTTCTTCCGCGGGCCTGCGGCTGAATGCCGTCACCTGGTGCCCTCGCCGGGCGGCCTCCCGGACCACCGCGCTGCCCCCGTAACCGGTTCCGCCCAGTACCGAGATCCGTGCCATGTCCGCTCTCCTCCGTCTCGTCGATCCCGCTATACCAAGGTTGTTGCCGCTTCAACTATTCCCGCCACCGTGCGGCCGGTGCCTGGGCGGACGCCGTGTCACCCTCATGGGGTCTTGGAAGGCATCTCCGACAAGGCTTAACCTCGTTAAGCGATCTCCCCGGGCCTGCCCGGGGCACGACTCACTGCCCGTATCTGGAGGGGCGCGGGCAGCGAGAGCGTGGGCTGGGAGCGTCCGGCCAAGGCGGTGGCGGGACGCCCCCGGCAGATCGCGGTGGCCAACAGCGGGACTGCACCTGGGTGTCACCCGTTCGGGGACTTGGTTCAGCGGAGTTCCGGCCTAATCTTGAGGAATCCGTTCGCGGCAACTGGGGGGGTGTCCGGAACGGTTCACGCGAGTTGTGCGGGGGGCGTCGACTTGCGTGGCGGCCCGGGTCTTCCGGGGTGGCGGCCTCGGGGCCGGGTTGGCCCGGCATTCGGCGACAGTGCCAACTCAGGCGGGGGTGTACGCGCGCAGGAAGACGGCAGCACCTGCCGCTGCCCGCGCCTCGACGGCGGCCCGGTCCAGGATCGCCGGGACGAACATTCCCCGGTCGACGTCGGCCCCCATCACCAGGAAGGCGAAGTGCTCCGCGGCAAGCGCCGGGTCGTCCAGCACCAGGTGGCCGCTCCGGGAGAGTGTGCCGAAAAGGTCGGCCAGTGCGCGCAGCACCGCCTCTGGGGCTCGGCTTCCCGCCGGGCGCCAACGGGGGAGCGGTCACGGCGAGCGGCGTCCTGCACCTGGTGTTCGGGGCGATCGGGTTCGTGGCGATGGCTGCGGCGGCGTTCGCACACTCCGCCTGGAGCCGGAGGATCGGAGCCCGGACGCAGGCGCGTGTCGCCCTGCTGCTCGGCGTGTTCATCCTGCTCGGCTTCTTCGCCGGCGCGGCGCTCTCGTCCGGCCCGGTCGGCATCGCGCTGCTCTGGCTCGCGGTGCTCGCCCAGTGGGCCTGGCTCGGCCTCGCGTGTGCCCAGATCTACGCGTGGTCCCCCCACCCGCTGGGAGATCGGTCCGGAGCGACGTCGCAGCGGTAGCGGTGTGGACGCCGCGGCCGCGGTGAGTGATGATCGGGTGATGCGCCCCGAACGACCGTTCCTCGGCCTCACATCGGTCACGATCAGCTGCCCCGCGCCGCGGAAGCTCGCGTCCTTCTAAGCCACGTTGCTCGGTGGTGTGGTCACGGCGGAGGAGCGCGGCCTGCCGGACGAGCCCGGGGAGGCCGGCTGGGCCCAGGTCGCGACCGACCGGCTCCGGCTCAACTTCGAGTATGAGCGGCACTGGGCGCCGCCGGTCTGGCCGGCGGTTCGGGATCGGCAGACCGCGACCCAACACCTCGACATCCACGTACGGGATCTCGACGCCGCGGTGCGATGGGCGGTCTGGTGTGGCGCGCGCGAGGCGTCCGTGCAGCCTCAGGAGGGTGTGCGGGTTCTGATCGATCCGGCCGGCCACCCGTTCTGCCTGTTCACCTGAGGGCGGGAGGGGAGGGGGCGCTCAGTCCGCGTCCTTTTCCTTCTCCTTTTCCTTCTTGCGCTTCTTGCGCTTCTTCCTGGCCTTGGCCCAGGCGACGACCTTCTGCTCGTCCCACAGGGGCGTGCGGCCGTCGGTCCACTCCTCGCGGGGCGCGTGGAACTCCTTGCCGTTCTTGCGTTCCTTGGACATCGCGGACCGGAACTGGTCCTTCGGGACTCCCACCCGCTCTGCGGCCTGCGACGTCGTCAAGTACACAGACCGCACCATACTGGTTGCAGGTGACGGGGATCAGCCCCGTGGACTCCTCGGCTCGAGGACGTCGAGGATGGTCACGACATGCCGGGGCTCGCCGGGGCGCGTCCAGTCGTTGGTCGTGAAGAGGTGCAGGAAGCCCTTCTTGATCGCACCCATGGGGTTGGTCATCTCGGCTCCTCTCGCTCGCATCCGATCTGACCGCACCACGTTAGCATCGCTAGAGTTGCCAAGCAAGCATCTCTAGCGATGCTAAGCGGCGTGTCGCGGGGGCACTCCCGCGCTGGCCTGGTGTCGCGATCCGACCGCCGTCGCCGCCCCACCTGCCTCACCCGTCACTCGGGGCCGCTCGAGCGGCCGGATCGCGACAGGCCGTCGTGGGATGGGACGATGGGCGCACGATGCGACTCACCGACCTGGTGCCGGATGCCGGCGCGGCAGACCCCGACGCCCTCTACGGGGCGTTCATCGAATGGACCACCGCCGACGGGATCACGCTCTACCCGCACCAGGAAGAGGCGGTCATCGACATCCTCACCGGGGCGAACGTGATCGTGACCACCCCGACCGGCTCGGGCAAGTCGCTGATCGCGACCGCCGCGCATTTCACCAGCCTCGCCGCCGGTGGACGCAGTTACTACACCGCCCCGATCAAGGCCCTGGTCAGCGAGAAGTTCTTCGCGCTCTGTGCGATCTTCGGCGCGAGCAACGTCGGCATGGTCACCGGCGACGCCTCGGTGAACGCCGACGCGCCGATCGTGTGCTGCACCGCCGAGATCCTGGCCAACATCGCCCTGCGCGAGGGGCGCGCGGCCCGGGTCGACCAGGTGGTGATGGACGAGTTCCACTTCCTCGCCGACCGCGACCGCGGCTGGGCGTGGCAGGTGCCCCTGGTGGAGTTGCCGCAGGCGCAGTTCGTGATCATGTCCGCCACCCTCGGCGACATGACCGAGGTCGCCGCCGCGCTGGAGCGACGCACCGGGCGCCCGGCGACGATCGTCGGCGGCGCCGTCCGTCCGGTGCCGTTGCTGTACTCGTGGGCGACCACCCCGGTGCACGAGACCATCCAGCGCCTGATCGACGAGCGACAGGCGCCGGTCTACGTCGTCCACTCCACCCAGGGCAGCGCGGTGGACCGTGCCCAGGCCCTGCTCAGCTCGGGCATCGTCGACCGCAGCCACCGCGCCGAACTGGTGGACGCGCTGCGCGGCTTCCGGTTCTCCGGCGGCTTCGGCAAGACCCTGAACACCCTCCTGCACGCGGGCATCGCCGTGCACCACGCCGGCATGCTGCCGCGCTACCGGCGGCTGGTCGAGACCCTCGCCCAGCGCGGGCTGCTCACGGTCATCTGCGGCACCGACACCCTCGGCGTCGGCATCAACGTGCCGATCCGGACGGTGGTCTTCGCCGCCCTGACCAAGTTCGACGGACGCCGCACCCGCGTGCTGCGCAGCCGCGAGTTCCACCAGATCTCCGGACGGGCCGGGCGGCCCGGCTTCGACACGGTGGGCTACGTGGTGGCGCAGGCGCCCGAGCACGAGGTGGAGAACACCCGGATCCTGGCCAAGTTCGCCGGCGACGAGAAGAAGTTGCGCAGCGTGCGGCGGAAGAAGCCGCCGGAGGGCTTCGTGAACTTCACCGAGGCCACGTTCACCAAGCTCGTCGAGTCCGAGCCGGAGCCGCTGCACGCCCGGATGCGGGTCACCCACGCCATGCTGCTGAACCTGTTGCAGCGCGACGAGGACACCGGCACGGCGCTCGCGTCCCTGATCGACTCCTGCGGCACCGAGCGTCCGGCGCGGCAGCGGCTGCTGCGCCGGGCTGCGGCGATGGGGCGTTCGCTGTTGCGCGCCGGCGTGGTCGTGCGGCTGGACGAGCCGACGCCGGGCGGACGCCGCTACGCGCTCGCGGTCGACCTGCAGCACAACTTCGCCCTGAACCAGCCACTCAGCGCGTTCGCCCTCGCCGCGATGGCCGAGCTCGACACGGAGGCGCCGGGCTACGCCCTCGACGTGGTCAGCGTCATCGAGGCGACGCTCGAGAACCCGATGGTGATCCTGCTCGCCCAGCAGTTCAAGGCGCGCGGCGAGGCGGTCGCCGAGCTGAAGGCGGACGGCTACGACTACGAGGAGCGCCAGGAGCTGCTCGACGAGGTGTCCTGGCCGCGCCCGCTGGTGGACCTGCTGGAAGCCGTGCACACCCGCGAACTCGCCGCGCACCCGTGGCTGGCCGAGAGCCCGGTGAACCCGAAGTCGGTCGTGCGCGACCTGTACGAACGGGCGATGACCTTCGGCGAGTACACCGCCTTCTACCGGTTGCAGCGCAGCGAGGGCCTGCTGCTGCGCTACCTGTCGGACGCCTACCGCGCGCTGCGCCAGACCGTGCCGGAGAGCCTGCGCACCGAGGACCTGGAAGACCTCGTCGAGTGGCTGGGGGAGGTGACCAGGCTGACCGACAGCTCGCTGCTGGACGAGTGGGAGTCGCTGGCCGGGCTGTCGTCCCACGAGCCCGGCGAGGAGGTCGAGCCACGGCCGCCGCAGGCCGTGACCAGCAACGTCCGGGCGTTCCGGGTGCTGGTCCGCAACGCGATGTTCCGGCGGGTGGAGCTCGCCGCGTCCGATGACGTCGAAGGCCTGGCCGCCCTCGAACCCGGCGGCGCGATGACCCGGACCCGCTGGGACGAGGCCCTCGGCGAGTACTGGGACGAGCACGAGGTGCTGCCCACCGACGCGGACGCCCGCGGCCCCGGCCTGCTGGTGGTCACCGAGAACGGGCGCACCTGGGACCTGCGCCAGATCATCGACGACCCGGACGGCAACCACGACTGGTCGATCACGGCGCAGGTCGACCTCGACGAGTGCGACGAGGCCGGCGAACTGGTGTTGAGGACGCTCGACTTCACTCGCCTCGACTGACCGTGGACCGAGTTGGGGACGGTTCCTTACTCGGTCCACCCACGGTGTGCGGACCGAGTAAGGAACCGTCCCAACTCGGTCCGGCTGCCCATGGCTGCGCCGTCGGTGGGCTACGGTGGAAGCACCGCCTGGAGGGAATCGCGCAGCATTGATCAGGGGTGGTTGAGCGCGCGGTAGCCACGGCGGTCGCGCCGCAGGCTCCCGGGGCCGGCTGGGGATGGGCCCCCGGCCCGGGAGGCGCAGCGGCGGAGGGATCGTCATGGGTGAGAGGGCGAGGATTGTCACCCGATTCCTAGAATGCTAGTATGCTAGCCATGAGTGAAGCGGGACGTGCGCCGAAGGTGCAGTTCAACGTCTACCTCCCGCCCGAACTGGTGCAGGAGGTCAAGCACCGCGCGATCGATGAGAACCGCAGCCTGTCCGCGGTGGTCGAGTCCGCGCTGCGCGACTACGTCAGGAGGGTGCAGTGATGGGCGAGACGAGCCGGGTGTTCCCGATGCGGTTCAGCCCCGAGCCGGAGCGCATGGTCCGGTTCCTGGAGGTGCTGGGCCTGCGCAGGGTGTTGGAGAGTGAGCGGGGCGGGTACGCGGCCTTCGAGGGGGCCGCCGGGAGTGTTGCCGTCCACTCGGTCGAGGGCGCCGATTCGGACGTGGCCAATGGCGTGACCTCACTCAACGTCCTGGTCGCGGACGTCGACGCGACCGCCGCTGTGCTCCGCGAAGCAGGGCTGGACGCGGACGCCTGGGACGAGGCCTACGGCCGCCAGGGTGCGGTGCGCACGCCCCGGGGCGCCGCAGGCCTGAACGAGGCCACGCCGGCCGACCTCTATGGCTACCGGGCGGTCGAGGGTGGTGATGCGCCGCTCACCGACGTGATCGCGGTCTGGTACAGCGATGACTTCGCGCGCGACGCCGCCTTCTTCGCCCACCTCGGCTTCACTCCCGAGGGTTCGCTCGACGACCCGTGGTGGTGCGCGTTGTGGGGTGCGGACGGGGCCGGCGGGATCGGCCTGCACACGCCGGACCCGGCGTCCGTGGAGACTCCGGTCGACGCGTCCGGCTGGCTGGAGCATCCTGCGCTGGTCCGGTTGGGCTTCGAGACCCGCGAGCCGCTGGACGCGCTGGTGGCCCGGCTGCGGGACGCCGGCTACGACTCGGCGCGCCTCACCGCCGACGAGGCGGGCCCGAAGGTCGTCCTGACCGATCCCGACGGCCAGTACCTGGAGATCCACCCGCGGGCCTGAATTGGCGCCGGACCAAGTTGGGGACGGTTCCTTACTCGGTCCACCCCGCCCGGTGGA
>JAGQUI010000460.1 GCA_020438595.1 Propionibacteriaceae bacterium
CATTCCTCCATATTAAGCCGCGCGGCTTCACAGAGCAAGCGTCAGCCGCCCAGGATGGCAGGGAGGAGGAAGAGGAGGCCGAGGGACCAGATCAGGTGGATGATCACCGGACCGAGCACGCCACCGGTGACCCGGCGGTGCACGCCGGCGACGAAGCCGACCAGGGCCGCGGAGAGCACCATCAGCGGGAGCCCGCTGGGGATGGTCGTCAGCGCGTAGATGAGGGTCGTCACCAGGAGGGCCTGGCGCCCGCCGACCGCGGCCCACAGGGCCCCGCGGAAGAACAACTCCTCACCGATCGCGATCAGTGCGGTCAGTACCGCGACCAGTGGTGCGATGCCGAGGTCGGCATGCAGGAACAGCCCGAGGAGCGGATCGCGCAGCGCAGGCACCGGCGCGACGAGCGCCGCACCGGCGAGCAACACCGCGAGCAGTACGACGCCGATGATGATGCCCTGCACCACACCCCGGCCCGAGTCGGTGCCGGCGCGGGTGTGTGCGTTGCCGAGGTAGATCTTCCCCGAGATCAGCCCGCCGACGATCCAGGTGGTGGCGAGGGCGAGGGTGGCCGCGTAGAACGCCGGGTCCCCGGGAGCGAGGCGCAGGGTGAAGGCGAGCATGAAGGAGCCCACGGCGAGCGTCACCGAGGAGATCCAGCGGCGCTGCACCAACGCCTCGCCGGACTCCACGTGCTCGCGCGGCACCGGGTCGATCAGGGCGGCGGCCACGAACGAGCGCAGTTCGGTGACAGGGTTGATCACAGAGCCGCTCCTTCGACGGGTCGGGGCGTTGACCGACATGTTAACGGTCCCAGCGGCGCCGCGGGGGAGCGCGGAGCGCCGGATACCGCCCAGTGGGCAGGGGCGGTACCGGTTGAGGCGATTGGCTGAACCTCAGGCAAGGTCAGTCTCCGGACTTCATCGCGTCCGCACAGAGGTCGGCGAGGATCGCCGTGGGCGCCAGCGCGGCCAGGTCGGCCGGGGCGATCTCCACGGTGGCCTCGGGCGAACCGCTGCCGCAGTAGAGCACCCGGTGCTCGAGCAGGGTGTGGTCCAGGACGCGAACCACGCCGGGATCGTCGCAGACGGGGCTGACGCCGCCGGGCTGCATCCCCAGCGCGAGCAGGTCGTCGGACCCGGCCGCTCGCAGCGCGGAGCGGGGCACGCCGAGGGCCCGGGCGAGCTGCCCGTAGCCGAGCCGGGCCGGGCCCGGAATGGCGGCGAGGACGATGCGTCCGTCCGGAAGTCGGAAGGCGAGGGTCTTGGCAGAGGTGTCGACGTCGAGACCGGTGAGGTGCAGCTCGGCCTCGGTGCGGGCAGGAGGGTGTTCGTGCAGCCGGAAGGCGACGCCCGCGCGCGCCAGCACTGCCGCGGCCACGGGGACGCCGGTGCTACTCACGCACGCAGTCTGGCAGACCCGGGTGTGGAAATGGCGAACCCCACCGTCCCAGCCGACGGTGGGGTTCTACGGACTCAGCGGCCGGCAGGCACGACGACCCGCACCGGCGCCGGCGAGAGTCCCGCGGCGAGCGGGCGGCGCATCGATGCGGGGACGGCGACGGGCTTCGGGTTCGCTGCGCCTTCGTAGACCACGACACCCTGGTACTCGGGGTGGCAGCGGAGCACATGCTCGATGCCCACGGAGCGGGAGCGGAAGCGGTCGTCGCAGGCGGCGCAGATGAACCGGTCGTCGTCGGCGACCACGCGGTCGAGCCAGCGGTCGAACCGGGCGACCAACCTGGCGGTGATGGTGCTCATTGCGTTGTCCGATCTGGAGTGGGGGGATGGCCACCGGAGCGACCTGTGGTGGATCGGAATGTCATAATGTACCTTATCGGACATCCCGTTCCGGGGGGATCTTCGGGGGATCTGGCAGTCCCGCGCTCTCCTGCGTTACCGCTCCCGAAGTGGCGAATGTTTTGGGAACTGGGTGGCCAGATCCCGGGAGCGATGGTGCCGGAGTGAGCGGCGCTGCGGCCTACGGGTGGAAGGTGCTGAAGAAGTCGACGACCGGCGAGAACAGCCCGGCGGTGCTGGTGCCGAGGGCCGTGACCCCCGCGATGATGACAGTGGCGATGAAGGCGACGAAGATGCCGTATTCGACGGCGGTCGCGCCCCGCTCTCGCTCCCAGTTCCCAATAACCATAACCAGGATCCTAAACCAGTCCGGGCCCTCTTGAATAGGTGTTTCAGGCAGTTCCAAGGCGATTTTTTGGCGTGAACTGTCCCCCCTAAGGGCTACATTTCCGGGCATTTGTCCCCCGTGCGGATGACATTTGTCACCCGAACGGATGACACGGCGGTCGAAGGGGGCATGACCCCGTTCGGGCCGCCCCTGGCCGACGCCGGAGCCCCGCTTCCCCGGCTTCGGTGGCCGCGGGGATCGGGCATCCACGCGCCGATCGATCCCGGCCACGAGAGAATGGCGCGCCGGCGTCAATGCGCCACATTTACCGGAAGTACATTCCTTTGCCGAATAGCGTGACGCACAAATGCGATTTCGCAGAGCCGGCGCGGGACTTATCCGCAGACAGCAGAGCGGGGCCCGGGCGACACTG
>JAGQUI010000461.1 GCA_020438595.1 Propionibacteriaceae bacterium
TGGGCTACTGCACCCCCGAGGAACACCAGCGCTTCCTGCGCCAGTGCCCCGCGTTCGAACGAGCCCTGATCGAGGACGGCATCATCCTGCGCAAGTACTGGTTCTCCGTCTCGGACAAGCAGCAGGAGAAGCGGTTCCGCTCCCGGCTCACCGACCCGATGCGGCGCTGGAAGCTCTCCCCCACCGACCTGGAGTCACTGACCCGGTGGGAGGCCTACTCGCGCGCCAAGGACGAGATGTTCGTGCACACCGACATCCCGGAGGCCCGCTGGAACGTGGTCGAGGCAGAGGACAAGAAGCGGGCCCGGCTGAACATGATCGCGCACCTGCTCGCGTCCATTCCCTACGAGCACGTGCCGCACCTGGAGATCGTGCTGCCCGACCGTCCGCCGTCCACCGGCTACCAGCGGACCGCGCGGTCGCTCCAGCACGAGGTGCCCGACCACGCCGCCACACTCACCGCGAAGGTCTCCGAGCCGCCCTACGTCGACCCCGAGGACGAGAACTGACCTGCTGGACCGAGTCGGGGACGGTTCCTCACTCGGTCCACCCCGGCTGGTCAGACCCTGGACCGAGTTGGGGACGGTTCCTGACTCGGTCCGTCAGGCGACCAGGCCGGGGGCGCCGCCGCTGGACACCACGGGGCCGCCGGCCTCGCGCCAGGCGTTCATGCCGCCGGCGACCGCGTACGCCTCGGCGCCACGACTGCGCAGGATGCGGACGGCGTCCGCCGCGCGGCTACCGCTGCGGCAGAGCACGATCACCCGGCGCTTCGACCAGCGCGGCAGCCAGGTGGACGCGAGCTGGGTGATCGGCAGGTGACTCGCCTGCGGCGCGTGCCCTGCCTCCCACTCGTAGGGCTCGCGCACGTCGAGCAGGTGGCAGCCACCGGCCACCATCGCGCGTGCCTGGTCCACCGTCACCTGCGGTGCCGCGTCGTTCATCAGCGTCCTCTCACTCCTGTTTATACCCCCGGGGGTATTTGCTACTCTAGCTCGCAGGAGGTGTCCATGTCACAGATCACCGGCCCGAGCCGCCTCGCCGGCTGGGCAACACTGCGCACGTGGCCCGTCCGCCGCTGGCTCGCCGCCGCGCTCGGCGCGTTCGGCACGATCGCCGTGATCGGGCTGCCCACGGTCCTGATCCCCAACCCCGTGTTCGGGCGCGAGGTGCCGCCGACCTGGTGGGCCTGGCCCGTGCTCGCAGTCACCGCCGTCCTCGCCGGCCTGCTGGGCGCCACCTACGTCCGGCTGCCCGAGGCCGAGCGCGCCACCGCGGCGAAGGCGGGCCTGGCCGGCGGCATCCTCAGCTACCTCGCCGTCGGGTGTCCGGTCTGCAACAAGCTCGCCCTGCTCGCGCTCGGCTACACCGGCGCCCTGCAGTGGTTCGCGCCGATCCAGCCCTGGCTCGCCGTGGCCGGGATGGGCCTGCTGGCCTACGCACTGCATCGCCGGCTCGACGGCGAGATCGCCTGTCCCGTGCCGGCCGACCGGGCGCGATGAGCCGCAGCGCCACCGAATTCCTCGACGCGCTCGTGGCCCGCGCGGCCGACGACCTGCAGGGCGTCGACTGCGCAGCACCGGTCTGCGTGGCCGACCGGGCCAACCGGCCGGTCGCCGGCGTCAAGCACAACGAGGGACGCTGGGCGGCCCTGCGCGGCGTCCAGCGCGAGGCGGGACGGGGCCACGACCTCGCCGAGGCGGTCGACCGGGCCCGCGCTCGCTGGCGGGCCGACCTGCGCCGGCACGAGGAACGGGAGTCCGGCCGGCACTGGATCGACTACTGCGTCGGCGGGGTGGAGGCGCTGGACGAGTTCGCCGAAGCCGTCTCGACAGGCTCGACCAGCCGGGGTGGACCGGGTAAGGAACCGTCCCCAACTCGGTCCGGGGGGCCTCAGAGGTCGTAGTCGTCGTAGCCGTCGGCGAGCCGCGACCAGTTCGCGATCTCCGGACGCGGCGTGTGCGTCGGCAGCGGTACGCCGAGGAACTCCCGCTGCACCCACTCCAGCAGGTCCGAGCCGTACCAGATCACGTCGCTCTGCACGACCGAGAGCACCGGGCCCGGGGACGGGTAGGGTCCGGCCGGCAGGTAGCGGTGCGCGTACAGCGGCACCAGCTTCGGCCAGCCGGCCAGCACGGTGGCGGCCCGCTCCGTCGCCTCGTCGGGGTCCGCGGGACGCGCTCCCCAGGACGCCGGCCAGAACTCGTTGTGGGTGACGTCGAACAACAGCCCGTCCACCGGCGCCCGCAGCCGCTCGCGCAACACCTCGTCGGGGTCGTGGCGCCAGTCGACCCAACCGTCGCCGACCGGGACGCCCAGGCCGAGGAAGGCGGCGTGGTCCCCGCAGAGGGACACGCCCCACCGCGCCTGCACCGCGGCGAGTTCAGCCCCGGAGAGGCCCGGCTCCAGCCGGGCACCCGCGTCCGCGAGAGCCTCCACCGCCTGCGCCACCAGATCCGGCATGCCCCCATCATCACCCGGGCCCCCGGTCGCCGCAGCCGATCCGGACAAACTCGCATGAGCGTGACGACTAGGGCGTGTCTCCCAATCCCGGG
>JAGQUI010000462.1 GCA_020438595.1 Propionibacteriaceae bacterium
CGCGGCACAGCAGAGCCCTCCGGGATCTGGGCGTTGGCGATCTCGCGCCTCTCGTATGCCTTGCATTCGATTGCAGTCCGCAGTTCCCGGACGCTGAGGTGCTTGGCTGCCGCCTCGTCGGCATAGAACTCCCGGGCAGCTTCCGACTTGACGGCTACAAGGGCCTTCACATGCGTCCAACTCAACTGGTGCGCCAACACCGACACCCGCGCGAAGTCGGGGAACTGGCGCGCGAAACTCACCATCCTGCTGAGGTTCGACGGGTCGAAGCCGGCCCCGAACCGGGCGCCCAATTCTTGCCCCAGCGAGGCAAGAATCTCCCGCCCGTAGTCGGCTCGACCATTGCGGAGCGCGTTGACCGAGATCGCTCGCCCGACCAGCCAGTACGTCACGGTGAGCGCGGCGTTCACCTGGACGGCCGCGACCCGACGGCCCTGCTCCACCAGTGCCACCACATAGGCGACGAATGCCTCGCCGTCCTGGGGGATGTCATCCGTGGGCACCAGTTCGCTCATCATGCTCCTTGTCGATCGACGACCCAATTCTTGCCCCGGTGGGGCAAGAATGACGCCCCGCACGCGTGGACCCCAGGACAGTGGCCATGGTTCAGGTCTCGATGCCGGCCGCATGCACGCTGCGATCGAGCGGGATCGGCCTACGGGCCTCCTCAAGGGCCCCCGGACTTGGGGAGTACGTGATCGTCTCCCACACTTCTGGCTCGGCCGGCCGGGGGGCAATCCTCGGCGATGAGGACGCGCCCACCCCGAGATCTTCGGCGACGGCGTCGATCAGCCTGGTCTCGAGGTCGGCCGGCTTGGTGTGGGCCAGAATTGCATCAGCGGTCGCAATCACCCGCGCCCCGGTCTCGGCAACGACCGCCTCGATGCCGTGCTGCGGGGTGGCAGCTTGGGTGGCCCAACCAGCGACGTAGTTGAACGTGTACTGGCTGGTGTCCAAGTGGTGCGCGGCCGCGACCACGTAGGCCACCGACTCCGCCTCCACCTCCCGACGGCCACGACACGCGCCTGCGTACGGCTCACCGGGCTCGGGACGGATCAGCACGTGCGCCAGCTCATGGGCGAGCGTCTTCACCGCCTGCGCGTCGTCGATGTCGGCACGGACCCGAACCTCAAAGCCCAGGTAGTCGGTAAGCCCATTGGCGCCGCCACAGTCGCCCCGCGTGAGCTGGAAGCCCTCCGCCTCCACCAACTCGGCCAGCGAGTCCCACAGACCCGGCGGCGCCTGGCCCCGGAGCAGCGTCGGCTCCGGCGGGGACTCGACGGGTGGATCGACCTGGCTCGCGTCGAAGACGCTCACCGGGCGGACTCCGACCAACTGCCGGACGTACTGCTGTCGCCCCTCGGCGTCCCGGATCGGTTCACCCGTGAGCCGGTCGACCAATTCGACCTTGCGGGTGACCGGGCCGAGGATCTTGATCGCCCTCTCGCCGCGGCGCACCTGGTGGCCCATCGCCTGCCAGGCCCGATAGCCGGCGATCATCGTCGCGTCCGGCTTCTGCATCATCGTCAGCACCACGTTGTTGAAGCTGTACCGATGCAGCTTTGACGCCATGCCCAACCAGCGCTGCCAAACGTCCTTGTCGTCCAGGTTCGCGATCCCGTGTGCCAACTGCTCATGCAACTGCTCGACGGTCTCACGGCGGGCCCGATCGGCGGCCTCCCGCTGCGCCTCGGTCAGGTTCCTGCCGGCCATCACAACTCCGCCCGCAGCCGCCGATACTCCTGTGCCAGCCGCTCGATCTCAGCCGGGTCGGAGCCGTGAAGCTGGAGCCAGGCGATCTGCTCAAGCAGGTCGTACAGCACCAACGGCCGATCGCGGGTCGGCGTGTGGATCGTCGCCGTCTGACCGGTCACGAGGCGCGCCGCCGGGACCGCGTGTACACCGAGGGGACGGGCCGGAACACCCGCTTCAGGTCCTCAAGCCGAACCCGGATGAGGCGCCGTCCGGCGTGCACCGCTGGCAACTCTCCGGCGGCGATCCGCTGACGCAGCAGGTCGACACTCACGCTGTACAACACGGCCGCCTCCTGCAGGGAGACGAACTCCGGCTTCACGCCGGCAGCATTCATAGTCATGTCGGGCTCCTCGATCGGCATCGCCAGCGACGCGACTGGCTACCCCCTTAAGCCCACGAAAGGGACCGATCCGGACAGACGATCTTGTCGGCTGGTGGTGGCAGGTGTCCGAGGGTGGGGGTCGTGGGCTCATCACAGACGCTCAGCGAGGCCCTCCGCAGGACGGTTGCCCTGTATGTCGCAGACTGCGCGAACGCCCGCTAGCTAAGGGAACGCTAAGGGAACGACCTGAAACAGAAACGGCCCTGACAGGCTATCACGCCTAGTCAGAGCCGGTTTCCAAACGCGGAGGATACGAGATTCGAACTCGTGAGGGCTACGACGACTCTGCTAGCGCGTTTCCCCTTGATTGTAGCTCGCTGACAAGGTGACTTACTCTCTCAGCCCGTCCCGGCCTAGGTCCTCGAAGTGGGCTGAGGTAGGCTCGTCTCGGCCGAATAAAAGCACG
>JAGQUI010000463.1 GCA_020438595.1 Propionibacteriaceae bacterium
AGGCCGTCCGGACGCAGCCGGATCTGCCACCGGTGCGCAGGTTCGGGGCCCGGCCCGGGTCGACTCGGTTCGACGATGCCGTGATGGTGCGGGCAGACCAGGACGAGGTTGTGCAGCGCGGTGTCGCCGCCCGCCCACCACGGGATGATGTGGTGGGCGTGGCAGTCGTCGGGCGGCCTGTCGCACCCGGGGAAGGCGCACCCGCGGTCGCGGGCTTCGAGCGCCGCGCGGATCGGGCCGGTGACCAACCGCTGGCTGCGTCCCACGTCGAGTGGTTCGGACTCGCCGCCGAGCACGGCGGGCAGCAGGTCGGCGTCACAGGCGAGCTGGCGCAGGACCGACGGCGCGACGGCCTCGTTGACGCCGACCAGTTGGGCGTCGATGCAGCGCTGACGCAGCTTGTCGTAGTCGAGCAGCACGACCACCCGGGGCCGGTCGCCGCCGTGGTTCGGCGCGAGTGCGTCCTGCGAGTGGGCGTGGACGATCGCCATCAGACCGTCGGACCGCCGCTGGCCACGGCTGGGCAGGGGCGGGTTCGGGTCGAGCGCCTCCAGCGCCCGCTTCTGCTGAGCGGCGTGGGCGTCGACGAGCCGGATCAGCAGCTGGGCGTCGACGGTGGGCAGGGATCCGCGGAACTCGGTGGTGCCGTGACCGTCGTGGTGGAACTGCAGGTGCCGGTTGCGGACGGCGAGCTGGTAGTCCCGCTCAAGCCGTTCCTCCTCGGACGCATCGGCGACCTCGGGCGCGAGCACCTCCAGCAGCCGTCGCGAGAGAGTGGCCAGTTCGGCGGAGTTGAACTGGTCTGCGTAGCCCACCATCAGCTCCTCCGCCTCGGTGGCCGCCGTGGGAGGCAGGTCGTCGGGCAGGTCGGCCAGCACCCGGCTGATCGCCCGCGCCTGCTGCGGCAGCACCGAGCCGTCGAGCGTGGCCGCGCGCACGTGGTCGAGGGACGCCAGGTCGCGTCCGGCGTAGAGCAGCGCGGACGCCTCGCGGCGGGTCAGCCGGGTGGTGTCGGCCCGCCAGGTCGCCGCACCCGTGCCGTGCGCATGCTCGGCGGCCTCGGTGCGCACCACCTCGGCCCCGAGGGTGTGGGCCAGCGCCGTGCATCGTCCCGCGACCCGTACCGCGGCCTGCAGGAGCCCGAGCCGTTCGGCGTCCGTGGCGAGATCACGGGCGGGCACGTCGACCGCGTCGAGCAGCGCCTCGATACCGGCCAGCACCTCGCTGGTCGGCAGCAGCCCGTCCATCCCCTCCATGCCTCAAGCCAACCACTCCCCACTGACATCGCCTGCTCGATGGCCACGGAATCTGATCTTGTGAACATGAGATAAGGTCAAGAATAACGAACAGGTATACGAAAACAGACGCGACCCTTGTGCGGAAGAGTCCCGGCAGCGACGATGGCTGCCATGCAGGCCATCCGTCACTTCGACCACATCGGAATCACCGTCGCCGACCTCGAGGCCGTCACCGCCTTCTTCGTCGGGCTCGGGTTGGAGGTGGAGGGACGCACGGTCGTTGAAGGGGAGTTCCTCGACACCGTGATCGGCATTCCCGGCTCGCGCACGGAGATCGTGATGCTGAAGCCGCCGGACGGGGGCACGAGCGTGGAGCTGTCGAGCTTCGCCCGGCCGGACCACCTGCCCGGCTCGCCGTCCGCCCCCGCGAACGAATTGGGCCTGCGCAGCGTGGCCTTCGAGGTGGACGACCTGCGCGGGGCCGTCGACTGGGCTGCGGCCAGGGGCTACGGGCTCGTCGGCGGCATCGGCGAGTACGAGGGCGTCTGGACGATGGCCTACGTGCGCGGCCCCGAGGGCATCATCGTCGCCCTGGCGCAGCGGATCGGGTGAGCGCCGCCCGAGTGCCGGCCGCTACCGTGAGGTTCGTGACCGTCGACCTCCTATGAACCGGCTGTGGCCAGCCACCAGCCGATGGCGACGACCGGCATGAGGGCGCCGGCGAGCAGTGATCCCGCCAGGAGGCCGGCTCCGAGCACTCGTGTCCGCGCCGGCCACACCGCCGCGACTCCGACGAGGAAGCTCGTACCGGGGAGGACCAGCGCCAAGCCATCGAACGAGAGCCCGAGCATGCCGACCGCCACCACGAGCGCCCACGGCACGAACCCGATCGACGCCCCGATCCAGAAGCTCCGCGCACCACTAGGACGTGTCTCCCAATCCTGAACGCGCTGGCGCTTCGCGCCACCCTTCCTCCTCGGTGAGCGCGAGCAAGCTCGCCTCACTCTCGTCGTCGGGTCTGCGGTGCACCCGGTACGCCCGCACGCTGCGTTGTCATCCTCGGCGATAGGGCCACTATCGACTCGTCCTCCGCCTTGCGATCAGACGCACCGGGCACATCCTCGCCAGCGCCCGGGATCGGGAGACACGCCCTAGGCCCGAGGGGGGCCGCTGCACTGTCGTGAACTGGCTCAGGCACGCGTTCCTCCTGATTCGGACTCCGGAGGCCAGCCTCCCACATGCCTTGTGCTGCTAGGTATCCGCGCATACATTGAAGTGCAAGGTATGCAAGGAGGGGAACAT
>JAGQUI010000464.1 GCA_020438595.1 Propionibacteriaceae bacterium
AACTCCGGCTGCAGCAGCAGTACTTCTTCGTGGCCTGCTCGATCCGCGACTTCCTCGACCAGATCCTCGGCGACGACGTCGACCTGCACGAACTGCCCGAGCGGATCCACTTCCAGCTGAACGACACCCATCCGGTGATCGCCGTGCCGGAACTCATGCGGATCCTGGTGGACGAGCGCAACTGGAGCTGGGACGAGGCCTGGGCGGTGACCAGCCGCTGCTTCGCCTACACCTGCCACACGCTGCTGCCCGAGGCGCTGGAGACCTGGTCGACCGAGCTGCTCGGACGCCTGCTGCCGCGGCACCTCGAGATCATCTTCCGGATCAACGACGAGTTCCTCGAGGGCGTCCGGGAGGCCTACCCGGACGACGAGCTCCGGGTCCGGCGGATGTCGATCGTCGCCGACCACCCCGAGCGCTCGGTGCGGATGGCCTACCTGGCCACGGTCGCGGGCACCAAGGTGAACGGTGTCGCGGCGCTCCATTCGCAGTTGCTGGCCGACAAGGTGCTGCCCGACTTCTCCAGCTACTTCCCGGACAAGTTCACCAACGTGACCAACGGCGTCACCCCGCGGCGGTTCATCCGGATCGCCAACCCCTCGCTGTCGGAGCTGATCACCGACACCGTGGGCCCGGGCTGGGTGACCGACCTGGAGCGGCTCGCCGAACTGGAGCCGTACGCGGAGGACGAGGACTTCCGCCGGGCGTTCCGCAGGACGAAGGACCAGAACAAGGAGCGCCTGCACGAGCTGCTGGTGACCAGGGACGGGATCGAACTGCCCCAGGGCCACCTGCTCGACGTGATGGTGAAGCGGCTGCACGAGTACAAGCGGCAGACCCTGAAGCTGCTGCACATCGTGACGCTGTACGACCGGATCATCTCTGGCCGGGTCGATCCGGCCAGGATCCTGCCGCGCACCGTGGTGTTCGGCGCGAAGGCCGCCCCGGGCTACCGGATGGCGAAGGAGATCATCTACCTGATCAACTCGGTCGCGGCCACGGTCAACGCGGACGCCCGGGTGAACGAACGACTGCACATCGCGTTCCCGGCGAACTACAACGTCACACTCGCCCAGCGGCTGATCCCCGCGGCGGACCTGTCCGAGCAGATCTCGCTGGCCGGCATGGAGGCGTCCGGAACCGGCAACATGAAGTTCGCCCTCAACGGGGCGCTGACCATCGGTACCGACGACGGCGCCAACGTGGAGATCCGCGAGCTCGTGGGCGACGCGAACTTCTTCCTGTTCGGCATGAGCGAGCCGGAGGTGGAGGAGCTGGGCATCGCGGGCTACGAGCCGTCGAAGTACTACGAGGAGAACGCCGACCTGAAGGGCGCGATCGACCTGATCTCGTCCGGCGCGTTCAGCGACGGCGACCGGAACGCCTTCGAGCCGGTGGTCTCCAACCTGCTCTACCAGGACCGGTTCATGGCGCTGGCCGACTACCAGTCCTACCTGGACGCGCAGGCGAGCGTGGAGAAGGCGTACCTGAACAAGGAGGCGTGGACGAAGTCCGCGATCCTCAACGTGGCCCGCTGCGGGTTCTTCTCCTCCGACCGCTCGATGCGCGACTACCTGAGCCGGATCTGGGGCGCCTCGCCCGACCGCTGAGCCGGCCGAACCCACCCCGGCTAGCCCAGCGGCACGGAGACCAACTGGTCGTCGCCGGTCTTCGGGGTGCCCCGGAAGGTGTTGTCGGTGAGCAGGTAGAGCCGGTCGTCGACCACCTCGACGGCACGGATCCGGCCCAGCCCCCGCAGGAACACCTCCGGATCGGTCATCCCGGTGTCGGTGCGGGTGGCGCTCCACACGCGCTCGCCGCGCAGCGCGGCGACGTAGACCGTGCCCCCGAACGTGACCGCGATGCCGCTCGGCGAGCACTCGTCGGGGTCCCAGACCACGACGGGATCGATGAACGCCTTGTCGTCGGCGACCCCCTCGGCCTTCGGCCAGCCGTAGTTCCCGCCGGGTTCGACCAGGTTCAGTTCGTCCCAGGTGTCCTGGCCGAGCTCGCTGGCGTACAGCTGGCCGCTGACGTCCCAGCCGAGGCCCTCCACGTTGCGGTGGCCGTAGCTGTAGACCGGGTTCGCGAACGGGTTGTCGCCGGGCACGTCACCGTCCGCGGTGACGCGCAGGATCTTGCCGGCCAGGGAGTGCCGGTCCTGGGCGAGCCGCGGACGCCCCGCGTCGCCGGTGCCGATGTAGAGGTTGCCGTCCGGCCCGAACCGGAGCCGGCCGCCGTCATGGTGGTTGGCCTTCGGGATGCCGGTCAGGATGGGCGTCGGGTCGCTCAGGCGCTGCGGGGAGTAGCGGTAGCGCACCACCCGGTTGTCGTGGGCGGCGGTGTAGTAGAGGTAGACCAGCTGGTCGTCGCCGAAGGTGGGCGAGAGCGCGATGCCGAGCAGCCCGCCCTCGCCGTCCGGCACGACGCCGTCGACCGTGTCCACGACCCTGGCCCGCCCGTCCCGGACCCGCACCACGCGAGCCTTGTCGCGCAGCGTGACCAGGACGCTGCCGTCGGGGAGGAC
>JAGQUI010000465.1 GCA_020438595.1 Propionibacteriaceae bacterium
CCCCTTGACCGTCCGGCTCGAGACCATCCCGATCGCGTTGGTGCGTTGGACCTGGACCCAGAGGTCCTCGTCGGGGACGAGGATGTTGAACTCGGCGATGCCGTCGGCGTCGGTGGTCTTGTGCTGGTCGCTCTGGTTGCCGCTGAACAGCGGGCCGCCGGGCCACAGCCGGGCGGGCTTGATGCTCATCTCGCCGTCGCCCTCCCAGTTCCGAAGGAACACCTTCGCGTTCTCGACCGGGGTGCCGGAGGAGTCGGTCACCCTGACTCGTACCGGGACCAGGCCGGGTAGCTGGATCGGCCAGGTCTGGTCGGTGGTGATCGCCATGGTCCGCCGGAACCCCAGCTCATCGGGGCCTTGGGTGCCCAACGGGTAATCGGAGCCCCAGAACCCCCATGACTGCTTGGTGTCGGGGAGCACCGTGCTGAATGCGCCGGTCTCATCGGTCACTGCGCCGTACGAGAACATGTTGATGCCCGAAACCGGCGAACCGTCCGCCCGCACCACCGAACCGGACACAGACACGGCGTGGGCGACGTCGAGGGTCACCTCGACCGAACAGAAGAGCTTGGTGTCGCCCTCGTCCTGGCGACAGATGTTGCGCCCCTCACCGCCGTCGACGAGGTCGGCGCCCTCCCCGCCGTCGAGCCGGTCGTCGCCGGCGTCACCGGAGAGGTCGTCGGCCCCGGAACCGCCCAGGAGCAGGTCGTTGCCGTCAGACCCGATCAGGCTGTCATCGCCGGACGCGCCCTTCAACACGTCGGCACCCGCACCGCCGTCGAGCCGGTTCGCCGCGCTGTTCCCGGTGAGCTTGTCGGCTCCGCTGCTCCCGACAAGGTTTTCCACGTCGGTGCGGATCCGGTCGTACTCGCCCTTCGCGCCATCGTCGGCCCTGCCGTCGAGGTCGGCTGCGACCCGCTTGGCCGACGCCGCGTACGAGACGGTGTCGTTGCCCGTGCCACCGGCCAGGTCGTCGTCGCCTGTACCGCCCTCCAGGAGGTCGTCGTCGGCACCGCCGTTGAGCTTGTCGGCGCTCGATCCTCCGAGGAGGTGGTCGGCGCCATCGCCGCCGGTCAACGAGTCACGGCCCGATCCGCCGACCAGGGTGTCATCGCCGGCGCCGCCGTTGAGCTTGTCCCACCCGCTTCCTCCGGTGAGCAGGTCGGACCCGTCGCCGCCGAGCAGCGTGTCGCTCCCCGAACCGCCGTCGATCGTGTCATCGCCGGGGCCGCCGTCGATCACGTCGTTGCCGCCCAGCCCGGTGATCGTGTCGTTGCCGCCGAGGCCGCAGATCACGTTTCGGCTGGACGTGCCCTGCAGGACGTCGTCGCCCTCGGTCCCGACAATGGTGCAACGCACCCCGGTGGATGTCGATACGGCCTGCGCCGGGGCGGCCCCGAACCCGGACGCCACCAGTGCGATCACCGTCGTCGCGGCGCACTGCCGCACGCGTCGTCCAACCCGACGTCCCATGACACCCTGCTTCTCTCCCTGGTGTCGTGCGACACCGTCGCAGGGACGCTATCGCACACCGTCGACGCGATTGGTCCGACCGTGCGGGAAGCCGCTCAGACGCCGCGTGCCCCGGGCGCGTCAACGGCAGGGACGCGGGAAGTCCCGGCGAGCGGTGACGGACGAACCGCGAGGATCAGACCTTGATCGGGAACGTGGCCAGAATGCCGAGACCGACCAGCGCGACCACGACCGCCAGGCCCAGCAGGGCCCAGTTCGCCCAGGGCACCTTCGCGCGCTGCGACATGGCGGTCAGGAACAGCACCAGGGCGAACAGCACGGTGAGCAGCGAGTAGTTGTCGCCGCGCTGGTTGTTCTCCAGCGCCTCGGCGAACTTCGCGTCCGCCCGTGCGTTGAGCTCGGCGGCCTCCTTGGTGCCTGCCGGCACGTAGGCGGCGTTGGCGAACGGCCCCGACTCGACCCGGCCGCCCTCGTCCCAGGCCTTGAAGGCGACGGCGAAGTCGGGTGTGAACCGGGCCTCGATGTAGTCGGCGAGCGCCGTCTTGTTCTCCGCCACCGCCTGCACGTAGTTGGCCCAGATGACCAGGTCGAACATGCGCGCGTCCCGCGCCTGGCCCTCGGCGTTGGCCGCCTGGATGCGGGCCGAGGACGCCTGGCTGAACGCGATCGACATCTCCCCACCCCACTTCGACGCCTCGAAACCGCACCAGGCCGTGATGATCGCGACGGTGGAGAGCACCAGCACCCCGAGCACGTCGATCAGGGAGCGCTGCTTCTTCTTCGACCGCTTCCTCGTCCGGGCTTCGTCGGCGTCGGGCCGGGGGGTTTCCTCGGCGGGAGCATCGGAGGTCATCGTCGGTCCGTCCTCGACGCGGGGCGGCGCGTCGTCGGGATCATCGTGGCCGAACCGGGTGGAGGCGGGCAAGGGCCCTTCGTGACGCTCGCTGGCGCTCGCTCCTCAGGGACCGGAAGGGGTGCTCGCTGGCGCTCGCTCCTCAGCGACCTTTCCCACCCCCCGCTCCCTGAGGGGCTTCGGGGTGAGGGACGAACCCGG
>JAGQUI010000466.1 GCA_020438595.1 Propionibacteriaceae bacterium
GACCGCCACCGGGCAAAACTCATGACCGCCAGCGGGCACTTTCGTGGCCGTCACTGGGCAGTTTCTCGTGACCGCCGACAGCGAGTTGGCGAGGGCTGCGGAAGTGTGTCCTTCGCCAGTTGTGCTGGTTCTTGACGACATCTTGAGAGTCGGGAAGAAGACTCGTACACCTCGGCCAGCTCGGTTCCCACATTTGGCGGGTCCTGAGCGTCCTAGCATGCGATAGATCCCTGACTGACGAGGACACCATGGGGCTGCTCGACCTGTTCCGCAAGAAGACGCTTGCCGCGCCAACCGGCTCGGCTGGTGAGGACGTCTACGAGGGAGATCAGTACCTCGAGGTGGTCGGTGAATCCCTCCGCCAAGAAGCGTTGCTTCAACTCGTGGGTGTGACTCGCCCCGGCGTGTCCGGAGGGTCGATTCGTTGAGAGGATCGGTCCATGGGACGTCCGAGTGTGTATCCGACAGAGCTGCGTGAGCGCGCGGTGAAGATGGTCGGTGAGGTGGTCAGCCAGTACGACTCCGAGCAGGCTGCGATCAGGTCGGTGGCGTCGAAGTTGGGGATCAAGACCCCGGAGACATTGCGCAAGTGGGTGCGCCGCGCGCAGGTGGATGCGGGCACGCGGCCGGGCCGGACGAGCGAGGAGATAGCTGAGATCCGGGCCTTGAAGAAGGAGGTCGCCGAGTTGCGCAGGGCGAACGAGATCTTGAAGGCGGCGTCGGCTTTCTTCGCGGCCGAGCTCGACCGGCCCGTCAGGTAGTCGTCGACTTCATCACTGAACACAGGGACCACCAGGTGCCCGGCTCCGATCAGGAGCCGGGCCTTGCCTGGGGGGTCGAGCCCTTGTGCGAGGTGTTGTCCCAGGCGGGTGTGGCGATCAGCCCGTCGACCTACTACGAGTGGGTGGCCAGGACCGGCCCGTCAGCGGTCGAGCTTCGCCACGAGCAGGTCGCTGACCTGATCCGCGCCGAGCGTGCGCATCCGAAGACGGGCCGGTTCGCCTCGGGGCTGGGCGCCCGCAAGATGTGGCTGCGGCTACGCGCAAAGGGCCACGACGTGGCCCGTTGCGTGGTCGAGAAGGTGATGGCCGACAACGGCTGGGAGGGCGCCCGTTACGGGTCGAAGCACCGCACCACGATCGCCGATGAGTCTCATGACCGGCACCCCGACATGGTCGAACGGAACTTCGCCCCGGCCCGCCCGAACCGGCTGTGGGTAGCCGATTTCACCTACGTGCCGACCTGGACCGGGATGGTGTACGTCGCGTTCGTGATCGACGCCTACGCCCGCCGGATCATCGGCTGGCGGGCCGCCACCAGCATGACCACCCCGCTGGTCCTCGACGCTCTCGAGCACGCCCTGTTCACCCGCGCCGAGGAAGGCATCGACACCCTGACCGGGCTCGTGTCCCACAGCGATGCCGGCAGCCAGTACACCTCGATCGCGTTCACTTCCCGGCTGATCGAGGAGGGCATCGACCCCTCCGTCGGCAGCGTCGGTGACGCCTACGACAACGCCCTGGCCGAGGCCACGATCGGCACCTACAAGACCGAGTTCATCCGCCGGCTCGGCCCCTGGCGCAACGTCGAGCACGTCGAGACCGAGACCATGTTCTGGGTCGACTGGTACAACACCGAGCGCTCCCACGATTACCTCGACGACCTCACCCCCGCACGCGCCGAGGAACTCCACTACGCTCTCCTCGACACCCTCCAAAAGGCAGGGTGAACCGCCAAAAAGACCGTCCGGACACGCCGGGGCGAGTCAGAGCGACCGCACGGACCAAACGACCCATGGGCCTGCCTCCCACCGCTCGTGACGTACCGAGGCGGATGCTCGGCAGGCCGAAGCCGAAGGCTACCCTCGCAACACCGCGGCGTGTGCGCGCATTGGCCTCGCGGTCCAGAATGCTCGTGTGAGCGAGCCGCCTGGGGAGTACCGAGCATTCCTCGACGCCGCCGCGGTGTTGTGCGGGTTGATCGAGTCGGTCGCTGAGCCGTCGGTGGCTGAGCGGCCATCGGTGAACCGGGTTCGAGTCGCGGTTGCCGAGGTGTTGGCGGCGGGGTGGCGGCTGCCGGTGGTCGAGCCCAGTCCGGACGAGTTCCCCGTTCCCGAGATCTCGCACGAGGAGTGGCACCGTGTGTTCGCCGGCGTCCAGGAATGGATCGGGGAGTTCGAGTACTACTCGACGAACCAGGTCCTTCGGGGCCGCGGCACGCGGAAGGTGACGTTGGGCTCGGTTGCTGATGATCTGGCCGACATCTGGCGCGATCTACGGAACTCTCTGGAGGCAGAGCGGCAGGGCATGCCGTGGCGGGACGCGGTCTGGCAGGCCCGGCTCGACCTGGACACCCACTGGGGAACCCACGCCGTGGAGGTCCTGCGAGCACTGCACGGGCTCTGACCGAACGCCGACATGCCCGGCGCAAGTCCCATACCCACTCCGCGCGGCATGATCGTGAGGTTATGGCCGCTTCAGGCAGCTTATGAGCGGCCGAGCCGGCGGCCGATCGCGTTCTGGCC
>JAGQUI010000467.1 GCA_020438595.1 Propionibacteriaceae bacterium
CCCGAGGTGAGCCTGGTCTCGATCCTGGATGCCGACAAGGAGGGCTTCCTGCGCTCGGAGCGGTCGCTGATCCAGACGATCGGCCGGGCCGCGCGCAACGTTGCGGGCCAGGTGCACATGTACGCGGACACGATCACCCCCTCGATGGCCGCGGCCATCGACGAGACCAACCGGCGCCGCGAGAAGCAGGTCGCCTACAACGCCGAGCGGGGAATCGACCCGCAGCCGCTGCGCAAGAAGATCGCGGACCTCACCGACCTGCTCGCCCGTGAGGACGCCGACACCGAGCGCCTGGTCTCCCGGGCCGGCGGCCGGCGTCCGACCAGCCCGGTGCCGTCGCTGTCGGCGGAGAAGACCCGTGACCTGGGGGCGATGCCGTCCAGCGAGCTGGCCGGGCTGATCAGCGAGCTCACCGAGCAGATGCACGCGGCCGCGGCCGAGCTCCAGTTCGAGCTGGCCGCCCGGCTCCGCGACGAGATCGCCGACCTGAAGAAGACCCTGCGCCAGATGCTGGAGGCGACCCGCTGATCGTCCCGCTTTGGCCCCGGGCCGAGTGCCTGCGAGAATCTGCGGGTATCGCTGGAGACAGCGAAGGATGCCCCACCCAATGACCTGGAAGCTGCTCGCATGGACGTGACCCCCGAGGTCTGGCTGGGCACGGTCGCCGTGCTGGTGGTCGTACTGGTGGTCGACCTGCTCGTGATCGGGCGGCGTCCGCACGAGCCGTCGATGCGGGAGGCCGGGATCGCCATCGCCGTGTACTCCGGGCTGGCGGTGCTGTTCGGGGTGTGGATCTGGTGGGCACACGGCTTGCGGTTCGCGGGGGAGTTCTTCGCGGGCTGGCTGACCGAGTACAGCCTGAGCGTGGACAACCTGTTCATCTTCGTGCTGATCATGGCGAACCTGCGCGTGCCCCGGGAGCTGCAGCAGTTCGCGCTGATGTTCGGGATCGTGCTGGCGCTGGTGTTCCGCGGCATCTTCATCGCGGCGGGGGCCGCGGCGATCGAGCGGTACAGCTGGGTGTTCTTCGTGTTCGGCGCGTTCCTGATCTACACCGCGGTGAAGCTGTACCTCGACCACGTCGCCGACGACGACTCCGACGAGGCGACCGAGAACGCCGTGATGCGCTGGGTCCGCGGCCGGTTCCCCGCCACCCCCGACTTCCGCGGCACGAAGCTGGTCGTCGTCGAGGACGGACGCCGGCTGGTCACGCCGATGCTGCTGGTCGTGGTGGCGCTGGGCACCACCGACCTGTTGTTCGCACTCGACTCGATCCCGGCGATCTACGGGCTCACCCAGGAGCCCTACCTGGTGTTCACCGCGAACGTGTTCGCCCTGATGGGGCTGCGCCAGCTGTACTTCCTGATCGGCGGCCTGCTGCAGCGGCTGGTCTACCTGTCGGTCGGGCTCGCGGTGATCCTGGCGTTCATCGGGGTGAAGCTGGTCCTGCACGCGATGCACGAGTACGGCTGGGACGCCGCGCTCGGGATCGAGGTGGACGTACCGATCTGGTTGAGCCTGCTGGTGATCATCGGCACCCTCGCCGTGACCACGGCGGCGAGCCTGGCCAAGTCCCGCCGCGACGCCAGGTCAGGCGAGTAGCCCGGGCTGGAGGCCGTCGGCACCGTTGACGCCGGACGCGGGCAGCCGGCCGCTGAGCCAGGCCCACAGGCGCGCGTCGCTGCCGGTGACCCGGCGCTGGTCGTCGCCGGCGCCCAGTTCGGCGGTGAGCGACTCGCCCTCGATCCGCAGCGCCGGCAGGTCGGCGTCCCGGAGCAGGTCCAGCACCCAGCGCAGCAGCCAGGCGGCCGGCTCCCGGTCGATCGCGTCCGGGCCGTAGCCCCAGTCGAGGTCGAGGTGGTGGACGCAGACCTCGTGCAGGCGCGCGAGCGGGACGGCGGCCAGGATCAGCTTCCGCCCGTGCAGGACCACGGGGGAGGTCCAGTAGGTCACCATCTCGAGGGCCGCGTGCAGGGCACCCGCGGTGGTGTCCAGGTCGATCTGCAGCTCGAGCCCGGTCCGGTCGGCTCCGGCCTCCAGCGCCGCGCGGCGTTCGGCCGGGCCGGGTTGGCGGGGCTGGGCCTGTCCGGCGGACACCGAGGTGATCACGTCGGTGAAGTACTCGGCGCCCCGGGCGAGATGGGTGGCGATGTGCGCGCGCGACCAGCCGGGCAGTGGCGTCGGCTCGTGCCACTGCTCGTCGGAGATACCGATCGTGTAGCCCAGCAGCCGCTGGGTGGCGTCCGCCTTCCAGCGGTGCAGGTCGTCCACCGGAATCGACCCGGTGTACTGGCTCATGGGTCAAACCTACGACCCGGGGGCCCACCGGGCCACCCCCGGGTCGGCCGCGACCCGGTGTCGGAACCACCATCTACCATGTTCGGCGTGACTGACCGGCTGATCGTACGAGGTGCGCGCGAGCACAACCTGCGCAACATCAACCTCGACCTGCCGAGGGATGCGCTGATCGTGTTCACGGGGCTGTCGGGCTCGGGCAAGTCCAGCCTGGCCTTCGACAC
>JAGQUI010000468.1 GCA_020438595.1 Propionibacteriaceae bacterium
TGGACCGAGATAGGAACCGTCCCCAACTCGGTCCAGGCGATGCGTGGCAGGATGCTGCGGTGAGCCGAACCCGCCTCCTCGAGGCCCGCGATGCGGAGGCGCTCGCCGCGGTGCTCGTCCGCAGCCGGACGTTCCTCGAGCCGTGGGAGCCCGTCCGTCCCGACCACTACTTCACGGTCGAGGGCCAGGCGGACGCGGTGGGGGACTCGTTGCGCCGCCACGCCGAGGGCACGATGCTGCCCCACGTGATCGTGGACGACGACGGTGCCGTGGTGGGCCGGATCAACCTGAACAACATCGTCCGCGGCCCCTTCCAGTCGGCGAGCGTCGGCTACTGGCTCGCGGAGGGGGCCGGCGGACGCGGGCTGGCGACCGGCGCCGTCGCCGAGCTGGTCCGGATCGCCTTCACCGAGCAGGGCCTGCACCGCGTCGAGGCGGGCACGATCCCGGAGAACTTCCGCTCCCAGATGGTGCTGCGGCGCAACGGCTTCACCCAGTTCGGCTACGCCCCCCGCTACCTCAACATCGCGGGAGCCTGGGCAGACCACCTGCTCTTCCAGAAGCTCGCCGACGAGTGAGGCGGGCTGTGCCATGCTTCTAGATGCGAGGGCAGGGGAGCCCACCGAGCAGGAGACCAGATGAGCGAACAGGGCCCGGTTGCGCCGGAGCCGAAGAAACGCGTCCTCTTCCTGTTCTCGGACACCGGGGGCGGTCACCGCTCCGCGACCGAGGCCATGATCGAGTCGCTCGAGCTGCAGTTCCCGGGCCGGTTCGAGCCGCGCATGGTCGACTTCTTCCGCGAGTACTATCCCAGCCCGCTGCGCTTCGCGCCCGAGATCTACCCGCCGATCTCGCGGGTGCCGCAGGCCTGGCGGTTCACGTTCCGCGCCTTCGACAGCAAGGGACGGGCACGGGCGGTCACCCAGATCTCCTACCCGTACGTGCGGCGGGGGGCCAAGCGGCTCGTCCGGGAGAACCCCGCGGACCTGATCGTGTCGGTGCACCCGCTCGTGAACGCCCATCTGGTCCGGGCGATGCGGCACTCCCCGATCCCGTTCCTCACCGTGGTCACCGACCTGGTCTCCACCCATGCCCTCTGGTACGACCGGCGCTCCGACCTGGTGGTCGTCCCCACCGACGAGGCTCGGGAGAAGGCGATCGAGTACGGCATCGCGGAGGGCAACCTGCGCGTGATCGGCCTGCCGGTGGCCGACCGGTTCAGCAAGCCCATGGACGACCGGATGGACTGGCGCGGGCGGATGGGCTGGCGGACGGACCTGCCGGTGATCCTGCTCGTCGGCGGCGGCGACGGCATGGGCCCGCTGAAGCGGGTGGCCAAGGCGATCAACGAGGCGCGGCTGAAGGCGTCGCTGGTGGTGATCTGTGGACGCAACGCGGAGCTGAAGGCCGACCTGGAGCAGGTGGACTGGCGGATGCCCGTGCACCTGTACGGGTTCACCACCGAGATGCCGCAGTTCATGGCCGCGTCCGACATGCTGGTCACGAAGGCGGGCCCGGGCACGATCAGCGAGGCGTTCATCAGCGGGCTGCCGCTGGTGCTGTACGCCCGGCTGCCCGGCCAGGAGGACGGCAACGTCCGCTACGTCGAGAAGCTGCGGGCGGGGGTGTGGGCGCCCCGTCCGCGGGAGGTCGTGGACGCGCTGCGTCGCTGGGTGGACGACCCGGTCGCCCGGGAGCGGGCCGCGGAGGCCAGCCGGCGTGCCGCGAAACCCGACGCCGCCCGCCGGATCGCGCGGCTGATCGCCGACCAGGTGGGCATCGAGTCCTGACCCACGGGTCGCTCCCAGCCGCCGCACAGGATCGCTTGGCAACGCCTACTACTCTGGTGGGTCGGACGTGTGAGCCCTCGATCCCGTCATTCCCGGTACAGGCGGGATGCCGGGTGGGCTGATGAGGATGTGACAAGAGGTCGTGACCGAGGAGAAGCAGGACACCCCGGGCCAGAAGGAACCGCTCAAGGTTTCCTTCTCCCTGCCGCAGATCACCGGGGGTGCCCTCGCGGCCGCCACGGCTGCGGCGATCGGCTCGCAACTCGGTGTGGCCGGCACGATCCTCGGCGCCATGGTCGCGAGCATCGTCGGTGGCGTGGCGGGCACGCTCTACAGCGCGGGGATCGACCGCACCCACCGCAAGGTGAGCGACGCGATCGTCCGCGGCTACGACCGGCTGCGGCACGACGAGGCTTACGACCCGGAGGAGCTGCACCCGCTCGAGGCGGACGGCGGTGCCACGAAGGTGCTGCCGGGCGTGGCTGCGGCGGCGGCCGCGCCGACCGACGGTGCCCCCACCCAGGCGTTGCCGGGCCTCGATGACTCGGTGTTCCGTAGCGCGACCGGCGCGAGTCCGGCGCTGGTGCCGGAGAGTTCGCCGCGCAGGCGGAAGCCGGTGTGGACCGTGATGGCCGTGACCGCGGGCGCGATGTTCCTGGTGGCGCTGGTGGTGATCACGGTCGTCGAACTCGGCCTCGGGCACT
>JAGQUI010000469.1 GCA_020438595.1 Propionibacteriaceae bacterium
GTGCGAGGGGGTGACCACAATGCCGTCCGCCCGCGGGCCGGCGTTGTCGCGGTTGTAGACGATGATCGCCCGCGACACCGACGGCGTGGGAGTGAAGTCCTCGTCCCGCTCGGCGCGGATCGAGACGCCCTGGGCGTGCAGCACCTCGATGGCGGTGCGCCACGCCGGCCCGGACAGGGCGTGGGTGTCCTTACCGATGTAGAGCGGCCCGGTGATGCCCTGGCCGGCCCGGTACTCGACGATCGCCTGGGTGGTGGCGGCGATGTGCGCGTCATTGAAAGCCGCGTCGAGGCTGGAGCCGCGATGGCCGGAGGTGCCGAACACCACCTGCTGGTCGGGGTTGTCGGGGTCGGGGACGAGGTCGTAGTAGGCGCCGATCAGGGCATCGACGTCGATGAGGTCCTCGGGCAGTGCGACCTGCCCTGCGCGTTCGTGAGCCATGGGAGCCATCTTGCCCGCTGCCCGCGCCGGGTGGGGCGCCGGTGGCAACATTCGCCCCCGTTGTGGACGACTGGCAGAATGCACTCTCGTGACACCAGCAGGCTTCAACCCTTCCCGCGCCCTCGACCTCTCCGGGCTCGTCGCCTCGGCCAAGGCGTCCCCGCCACCACCCGGCGCCAGTTACGTGATCGACGTCAACGAGGCCACCTTCGAGGCGGTGCTGGCCCAGTCGGCGAAGTTCCCGATCGTGCTGGAGCTGAACTCGCCGCGCGCGAACGCCCAGGCCATGTCGGATGCGTTGACCGAGCTGGCCAACGCGGCCGGTGGCGCCTACCTGCTCGGCCGGGTGGACGTCGACGCCAATCCGCAGATCGCCGCGGCGTTCGGCATCCAGGCCGTGCCCACGGTGATCGGCGTCGTCGGCGGGCAGCTCGCCCCGCTGTGGCAGGGCACCAAGACCAAGGAGGAGGCCGGGGCCTACATCGCCCAGCTGCTGCAGGCGGCCTCCGCGAACGGAGTCGTGGGACGCGCCGACCCGGTCAGCATCGACGCCGACGCGGGTCCCGACCCCCGCTTCGCCGAGGCGGACGCGGCGCTGGCCGAGGGCGACTTCGCCCGGGCGGTCACCGAGTTCGACAAGGTCCTCCTCGCGTCGCCCAACGATGCCGAGGCGAAGGCGGGACGCGCCCAGGCCGCCCTGCTCGCGCGGGTGAGCACAGTCGACCCGGCCTCGGTGCTGGCGAAGGCCGACGCGGCGCCCGACGACGTCGAGGCGCAGCTGTCCGCCGCCGACGCCGAACTGATGGGCGGGGCGGTGCAGCAGGCGTTCGACCGGTTGGTCGCACTGGTCCGGAACACCTCCGGGGCGCAGCGCGAGTCGGTCCGGGTGCGCCTGCTGGAACTGTTCGAGACGGTCGGTCCGGCGGATCCGGCGGTGCTGAAGGCCCGCCGCGACCTGATGAGCGCGCTGTTCTGATCCGGCGTCCACGTGCAACTCACTGACGTCCTCCTGCACGGAGGCTTCGCCCTCGACGTCGTCGGGCTCGCCGTCCGCGTCGTCGCGCTGTTCTGGGTGCCGGTGAACCGGCGTCCGTCGTCTGCGATGGCCTGGCTGCTGGCGATCTTCCTGATTCCGTACGCGGGCGTGATCGCGTTCCTGCTGATCGGCAACCCGAAGCTGCCGAGGTCGCGCCGGGCCAAGCAGCGCGAGGTGAACGCGCGGATCGCCGAGATCACCCGCGGCGTGCCCGAGGTGGAACTGGCGCCGGAGGCGGGCTGGGTGGAGCAGGTCGCCCGGCTGAACCGGAACCTGGGCGCGCTACCGCTCACGGCGGGCAACTCGGCCACGCTGATCGAGGACTACGGCGAGTCGCTGCGCCAGATGACGGCCGAGATCGGCACCGCCGGGGACTACGTCCTGTGCGAGTTCTACATCCTTGCCGTGGACGCGACCACGACGCCGTTCTTCGACGCGCTGGCGGCGGCCGTGCAGCGGGGCGTGAAGGTGTACGTGCTGTTCGACCACATCGGCTCGAAGGGCATCCCGAAGTACCGGGAGACCACCGCCCGCCTCGACGCGATCGGCGTGCAGTGGCGGCCGATGCTGCCGGTGATGCCGTTGAAGGGCAAGTACCAGCGTCCGGACCTGCGCAACCACCGCAAGCTCCTCGTGGTCGACGGCAGGGTCGGTTTCATGGGCTCGCAGAACCTGGTCGACCGCTCCTACAACAAGCCGAAGAACCTCAAGCGCGGCCTGCAGTGGCAGGAACTGATGACACGGGTCGAGGGCCCGGTCGTGCAGGCGCTGAGCGCGGTGTTCATGACCGACTGGTACAGCGAGACCGACGCGTTGCTCGGCCAGGAGGTGCCCGCGCTGGCCGCCCGGGACGTGGCCCCTCCGGGGGAGGGCGACCTGGCCTGCCAGATCGTGCCGAGCGGACCCGGTTTCGACAACGACAACAACCTGAAGCTGTTCGCGTCCCTGCTCTACGGCGCGCGGCGGCGGATCAGCCTGACCAGCCCGTACTTCGTGCCGGACGAGTCGCTGATCGC
>JAGQUI010000046.1 GCA_020438595.1 Propionibacteriaceae bacterium
TGGCTATCGCTGCTTGAGGATGAAACGGATGCTTCTCACCGCCGAGAGGTAGTTGGGGTCGCTGGAGTCCTCGCTTGCGGCGGTGTACCAGAGACCCCTGGACCAGGTGACCGCAACGAGATCCTTGCTCCGGGCGGCGAAGAACGTCGCGCCCCAGTGGCCATCGGGCGGCAGGCTTCCGTCCGCCATCTGGTTCTCCGAGGTGGCCATCAAGGCCTCGTCCCACGCGCCCGCGGGGAAGGAGTGTGAACCGACCCGACTCTCACCCGTCGCAGGGTCTTCGTCGTACTCGCAGTCCTGGGCGCGCTCCTTCAACTCGTCCATGAACCCGGTTGCTGCGTCCTCCGTCACGAACCGAATGGCACCGACCTGGACGACGTGCTCCTCGCCGCTCTCCTCGCCGACCCGGCTCCACAGCCGCTGCTTCAGCGACGGCAGCGCACGAACGGGCTCCCCGGCGCAGGGACGCAGGATGAGGAGCGGTTCCGCCGTCGCGAGGCCCTCGGGAAGGCTGAAGCGCTTGGGTGCCTTGCCCACGTTGGCCCGGTCCGAAGCAGCGTCCCTGGCCGGTTCGGGGGCCTCCTTCGGTGGATTCGCGCTTTCTGTTTCGCTCTCACTGGAGTTGATTCGCAACGAATCGACAGGGCACCGACTATCGACAATGAGCCGCGACCATCGATCGGCGCATTGAAGGGTCAACACGACCTGGGTCTTGTAGGTGTAGCGCTGACCGTCATGACCGACGAATACCCAGGAGGTACGAAAGGAGTCCGGGCGATCGGCGACGGTCGCGACATAGACGTCGTCGGCACCCTCGACATCCCCCCACAGGTCGGCGTAGTCCGAAAAGCCGACGTGGGATTGGAACTCGGCAGTAGTCATCCCGTTGTACGCGGCTCCCGGGTCCTGCGGAGCCGTCTGGAGGTAGCGACGAATGAACGTGTTCGCGTTCTCGAATTCGATCCTCGCGCCAGGCAGCCCGAACGCGAGCGCAATGTAGGTGCTCAGCAGGAAGGCAAGCACCCCGGCCGCAATCTTCACGAGCGGGGATTCAAGGCCTCTCTTCTCGGTCACCACAAGACCTTTCGCTGAAGCGGGACTAGATCCTATCCACGCGGATAGCCGGGTCTCCATCGAGTATCGCTGGTCGAGCCTCGCCTTTCCACGCACAGCGCGCGACGAGTTGCAGCATCAGGATTGACGACCTGGTCGCCTTCCGGGATCCCGACAACATCGCGCTGGAGTTCTACACGCAGCAGTGAGCGGGCCCGTCCGCACGCGTCTCAGTGGGCCGACACCCCCTTGCCCCCGGTCCGGCGTCCCGGGTTACCGTGGCCGGGCCCTCCCCCGGCCGGCGCCCCGCGTCGAAGCAGCCCACGCACGCCCATGCCGAAGGAGTTCCCGATGGCGCAAGCGCCCGTTCCGTCCACCGCCCTCCGCGCCACCGCGCTGGCGGCAGCCGTCCTGCTCGCCGGGTGCTCCAGCGTGACGGCGCCCGCGGCGACCGAGTCCACCGACCCCTCCCCCGCAGCGAGCCCGAGCGGCCCCGCTGTGGACGCGATTCGCGCACTCGACCCCGCCGCCCTCGACTGGCAGTGGTTCGACAGCTTCGCCGAGACCACCGCTGTGGACATCACCGCACCCGACGAGTACGGCCGTACCTACACCGTCGGCGACCCGGTCTACTCCGACGCCGACGGCGACGGCCTCGAGGACATGGCCGTCCCGCTCGCCCAGCTCGACGGGAACGGCTTCCGCGAGCAGTGGTACGTCTGGGTGGCGGACGCCGACGGCGGCGCGACCCAGATGACGATCCCGATCGCCTGGACCATGCGTTGCGGCGACGACACCCGCAGCGTCAAGGCGACGGACGGCGGCTTCGTCGTGCGCGAACGGCTCCGCGAGCCCGTCGTCGACGACTACCTGCCGTGCTCGAAGGCGGGCACGTTCCGATCCACCCGGAAGGTCGCGGTGGTGCACCAGGGCGGCGGGCTCTTCCCCGTGAACCTGACCGACCCGCGCGGCTACGGCGGCGTGTGCCCCACCCACCCGCGCACCGAGACCGGGGTGGTGAAGGTGTGGGGCTCAGCGATCCCGCAGATCTCCGCACCACTCACGCTCGACGGCGAACGGATGAACCTGATCCTGACCAGCCGGCACGCCCTCACCGCAGGGGCGGACCCCATGCGGCTGGCCTCGGTGTGGCCACGGGGCGGCTCTGCCGACCAGCGCCTGTGCGTGTGGATCGACCCGGTGCGCTATGAGGGCTCCGGCGAATAGGGCGACCGCTCAGAAGCCGGCGGCCTCCAGCAGCGCCAGCGCCTGCTCGACGGGCTCCAGCTTCAGGACCAGCAGGGCCCGGTCCCCGCGTCCGGCCAGTTCGGCGTAGAGGTACTCGATGCTCACGTCCGTGTCGTCGAAGACCGCCAGCAGGTCGCCCAGCGCGCCGGGATGGTCGGCCACCTCCACGCCCACGACGTCGGAGAGGCGCGCCGTGTTGCCCAGCTCCTGGACGGCCGCCAGCGCCGCCTGCGGGTCGTCGGCGATGAACCGCAGGATGCCGAACCGGTCGGTCTCGGCCAGCATCAGCGCGCGCAGGTTCACCCCCCGCTCCCCCAGGTGCTTCACCACCGGGGCGAGCCGGCCGCGTTCACTCTCCAGGAACACCGACACCTGTTGCAGGATCATGCTCAGCTCCTCGCGCCCGTCGGGAGGGACCGCCGGTCGACGATCCGCTTGGCCTTGCCCTCGCTGCGCTCGATGGTCTTGGGGTTCACCAGCCGGACGACCGCCTGGATGCCCAGTGCCAGCCGCAGTTCGTGCTCGATCCGGCGCTCGAGTGCCAGCACGATCCTCACCTCGTCGGAGAACAGCGCCTCGGTCATCTCGACCTCGACCTCAAGGGTGTCCATGACCCCCTCCCGCTCGACGATGATCCGGTAGTACGGCTCGACGCCCTCGACCCGGAGCAGCACCTCCTCGACCTGCTGCGGGAAGACGTTGACGCCGCGGATGATCAGCATGTCGTCGTTGCGTCCCATCAGCCGGTGGATCCGCCGTGACGTCCGTCCGCACGGGCACGGCTCGTCGACCAGGTAGGTGATGTCGCGGGTGCGGTACCGCAGCACCGGCGTGCCCTGCCGGGTCAGCGTGGTCAGCACCAGTTCGCCCTTCTCCCCCGCCGGCAGCACCTCGCCGGTCTCCGAGTCGATGATCTCGGGGTACAAGTGGTCCTCGAACACGTGCAGGCCGTCCTGCTCGCCGCACTCGGCGGCGACGCCGGGGCCGATCAGCTCGGTGAGGCCGTAGATGTCGTAGGCCTTGATGCCGAGCCTCGCCTCGATGTCGGCCCGCATCTCCTCGCACCACGGCTCGGCACCGAAGAACCCGGCCCGCAGCGGCCCGGCGGCCAGGTCGATGCCGTGCTCACGCGCGTACTCGGCGATGAACAACGCGTAGGACGGGGTGCAGGCCAGCGCGGTCGTGCCGAAGTCCTGCATGGTGTTCAGCTGCCGCAGGGTGTTGCCCGACGACATCGGCAGGGTCATCACGCCCAGCGTGGTGCCGCCGTAGTGGCCGCCGAGGCCGCCGGTGAACAGCCCGTAGCCGTAGGCGACCTGCATGATGTCGTCGGCGCCCACGCCGCCGGCGTCCAGGGTGCGGGCCATCACCTCGCCCCACAGGGCGACGTCGTCGCGGGTGTAGGCGCCGACGACCGGCTTGCCGGTGGTGCCGGACGACATGTGCACCTCGACGATCTCGTCGCGGCCGACGGCGAAGAGGCCGAACGGGAACACCTCGCGCATGTCGTACTTGGACGTGAACGGGATCCGCGCGAGGTCGTCCAGGCTCGTCACCGAACCCGGCGTCACCCCGACCGCGTCCAGCCGGTCGCGGTAGAACGGCACCCGCTCGTACACGGTCGCCACGAGTGCCTGCAGCCGCTGCAACTGGAGCTCCCGCAGTTCCTCCCGGGGCAGGGTCTGGACCGGCTCACTCCACATGGGCGACCTCCTTGAGCTGCTGCCCGGCGAGCGTGCGTCCGGTGTCGAACGCCGCCTGGTTCGTCTCGTACGTGCCTCGCGGCGAGAGTGCGCGCAGCGCGTCCGCGAAGTGCTCCGGCGCCAGCGGCACGAACACCGACGCCGCCCCGAGCAGGGCCGTGTTGCGCACCTTCATCGGTACGCTGCGCCGGATCTGGGCGAGCTCGACGCGCACGACCCGCTCGAACAGCCGGTCGATCTCCGCCTCGAAGCCCTCCGGGTACTCCTCCACCCCGACCGGAAGGATCGGCGCGGCCAGGTAGCAGGCGGACGCGCCCTGCGCGGCCCAGGGCGCCCAGCGCAGCAGTTCCATCGGCTCCATGGCGAGCACCACGTCCGCCGCGCCCTCGGGGATCACCGCGGAGTGGACGCGCCCACCGAACCGCACGTGGCTGAACACCGGACCGCCGCGCCGGGACATGCCGTGGATCTCGCTCTTCTTCACGTCGTGGCCGGCGAGCGCGGCCGCCTCGGCGAGAATGTCGCCGGCGAGCACGATGCCCTGGCCGCCGACACCGACCATCAGGACATTGGTGATCGACTCACTCATGGGTGCCGCCCACCGGGTGCAGGGCGATCAGCTCGCGGCGGAGGTCCTTCTTGCCGGTCAGCTTGTCCAGCTTCTTCAGCTTCTGGCCCTCGATCAGGCACAGGCCCATCACCACGAGCAGCCGGACGCCGGGACGCGGCGCCAGTTCGTCGATCGCGGCCGAGATCGCCCCCGTGTCATAGGCGTCCACCATGCCGACGTTCGCCTCGGGGATGTGGAACGCGCGCGCGAGCAGTTCGTAGTCCACGGACGGGGCGTCCGCACGGCCCATCCGTTCCCCGCTCATCGGGTTGGGCTGCATGCCGGTCATGGCGGTGGTGCCGTTGTCGAGCACGATGTAGAGCCCGTCCCGGCCGTTCCAGACCGCGTTGAGCAGGCCCGTGATGCCGGAGTGGGCGAACGTGGAGTCGCCGATCACCGCGGCGATGCGTCCCTTCTGCTCGGGCGGCGCGACCACGTCCATGCCCTGGGCCATGGTGAGCGAGGCGCCCATGTCGAGCAGGGTGTCCATGGCGTTGTAGGGCGGCAGCACGCCGAGGGAGTAGCAGCCGATGTCGCCGGAGACGATCATGCCGTGGCGGCGGAGCTCGTTGAACACGTGGTCGTGCGGGCACCCGGGGCACAGGCCGGGACGGCGCACCGGCACCTCGATGGCCGGCTGCAGCCCTTCGGCGCCGGCGGCCAGGCCGAGCCCTGCGGCGACGATCGCCGGCGTGAACTCCCCGATCGAGGGGAAGGCTTCCTTGCCGGTGCAGCGGATCCCCCACGCCTTCAGTTGGGTCTCGATCAGCGGGTCGAGTTCCTCGACCACGTACAGCCGGTCCACGGACGCCGCGAACTGCTCGACCAGGTGGCGCGGCAGGGGGTGCACCAGGCCCAGCTTGAGCACCGGGACGTCCGGGGCGACCTCCTTCACGTAGGTCCAGGGGATGCCCGAGGTGACCACGCCGATCGGCGCCCGGGCCGCGTCCGGCCGTTCGACCCGGTTCGCGGGGTGGGTTTCGGCCAGGGCCTCCAGCGCGGCCCACCGGTCGGCCAGCGCGCGCCGGCGCAGCCTCGCGTGGCCCGGGATCATCACGTACTTGCGCGGGTCGGCCACGAAGCCGGGTTCGACCGGGGCGGGCGTGCGCACCGGCGCACCGTCCGGGAACGGGTCGACCAGGCTCTTGGAGTGGGAGAGGCGGGTGGTCAGTCGCAGGAACACCGGGGTGTCGTGGGCCTCGGACAGCTCGAAGGCGAGCCGGGTGAACTCGCGCGCCTCCTGGGAGTCGGACGGCTCCAGCATCGGCACCTTGGCCGCGATCGCGTAGTTGCGGTTGTCCTGCTCGTTCTGCGAGGAGTGCATGTCGGGGTCGTCGGCGGTGATGACCACCAGCCCCGCCCGGACGCCGGTGTAGGCCGCCGTGAACAGGGGGTCGGCCGCGACGTTCACCCCGACGTGCTTCATCGTGACCAGCGCGCGTCCTCCGGCGAGGGCGGCCCCGACCCCGACCTCGAGGACGACCTTCTCGTTCACCGACCACTCGGTGTACACCTCGGGCCGGCGCGCCAGCGCCTCGAGGATCTCCGTGGACGGTGTGCCCGGGTAACCGCAGCCGACAGCGACGCCGGCCTCCCAGGCCCCCAGGGCAACAGCCTCGTTGCCCGACAGCAGTCGCGTACGCACCCTTGCGCCTTTCGTCTACTACGCCGCGTAGTGTAGGCGCGCCGTCGCAGCATCCGAGACCCGCCATCTCGCTGGGCGGGCAACTGCGCTCAGCCCTGCGGCAGCGGGCAGGCGTCGGTGAAGCCGGCCGGCGGGATGCCGAGGCCCTGGATCACCCGGGCCCAGTAGTTCACCTGGGCCGCGGTCGTGGCCAGGATGACCAGTTCGCGCTCGGTGAAGGCGTCGCGCAGCGCGTCCATCAGTTCGGTGGGGAACAGCAGGGGCGAACTCGAGATCCGCCGGGCGTAGTCGATGGCGAGCCGGTCCCGCGCCGAGAAGGAGGCCACCTCGGCCTCCCGACCGGGGCCGATGGCGAGGAACTCCTCGTCGGTGATGCCGACCCGGTCGTACTCGAAGCCGTTCATGTCCACGCAGAACGCGCAGTTGGCGGTGATCGACGCGGTCACCCGGACCAGCTTCAGCAGCCGCTCGGACGGCTCGTGGTGCGCCACCAGCGACTCCAGCACGCCGGAGCCGACGGCGGCCTTCGGGTACCACGCCAGCAGCCGGGCCGGCAGCATCCGGCGTCCGGTGACCCGGTCCGAGACGGCGACGGCCAGCCGCAGCAGCGGGTTCATCCGGCGGGGTTCCTCGATCAGTGCCATGCCCCCATCATGGCCCCGGACCGGGTGGGGACGGTTCCGAACTCGGTCCACATCCCCGGACCAAGTTGGGGACGGTTCCTCACTCGGTCCACCTTCCCGTCGCCCTCGCGCCCGATAGCCTGCCAGCACCATGGAATTGTTCCTCGACTGCATGCCGTGCATGCACCGCCAGGTGCTCGAGGCCGCCCGGACGGCGACCACGGACGAGGCGACCCAGGCCCGGATCATGGATCGCGCGGCCCTCACCCTCGCCCGCCGGGCCGAGTTCGCCAGCGCTCCGGCGATGGCGCAGGCGATGCACGCGATCGTCCGCTCCGAGACCGGCGTCGCCGACCCCTATGCCGCGGTGAAGCGACGCGACCTGGATGCGGCGCTGGGCCTGGAACCACTGCTGCGGCGGTTCGCGGACGCCGCGGACGACCCGCTGCGGGCCGCGCTGAAGGTCGCTGCCACCGGGAACGTGATGGATTCCGCGATCTACGCCGACCTCGACATCGCCGCCTGCGTCACCGAGGAGCTCGAGCGCCCGTTCGCCCGCTGCGACCTGGCCGAGCTGACCGCCGACCTGGCGTCCGCCCGACTTGTGCTGGTGCTCGGCGACAACACCGGCGAGACCGTGTTCGACAAGGTGCTGCTGGCCGCGCTGGCCGCGGCGGGACGCGAGCTCGTCTACGCCGTCCGCGAGGCCCCGATCATCAACGACGCAACCCTTGCCGAGGCCCACGAAGCCGGTGTCGATGCCCTGGCCACCCTGGTCTCGTCCGGTTCGAGAGCACCCGGCACGATCCTCGAGGACTGCACGCCGGAGTTCCGTGCGCTGTTCCGCGACGCCGACGTGGTGATCAGCAAGGGCCAGGGCAACTTCGAGTCGCTGTCCACTCCCGGCCGTCCGGTGTACTTCCTGCTCAAGGCCAAGTGCGCGCTCGTCGCCGGACGCCTCGGTACCGAGGTCGGCGACTACGTGCTGATTCGCCGCGACATCGGCTGATGGACCGAGTCAGGAACCGTCCCCGACGTGGTCCGGGGTGCGCAGGGAGGCGAGCAGCAGGGCCTCGGACAGGATCGCGTGCTCGAAGGTCGCCAGGTGCAGCGACTCGTTCGGGCTGTGCGGCGCCGCCGGCGGGTCCAGGACGGCGGTGACCAGGATCGCCGCGTCACCGAACTCCTGCGCCAGCTCGGCGATGAACGGGATCGAGCCGCCCACGCCGACGTCCACCGGCTCGACACCGAAGCCCTCGGCGAGCGCCGCGCGGCCCAGCTGCAGCCCCCAGCTGTCGGACGCCAGGAAGCCCTGCCCGCAGTCGACCTCGCTGAACTCCAGCTCGGCGCCGAACGGGGCGTGCTGCAGCAGGTGCGCGCGCAGCGCCTCGTACGCCTGGTGCGCGTCCTGGCCGGGCGCCACCCGCGCGCTGATCACCACCGAGACCTCGGGGTTCAACGTGTTGGACGCGGCGTCGGTGCCCGGGAAGTCGATGCCGGTGACCGTGATGGACGGCTGGTTCCAGAGCCGGTCCAGCAGGGGTCCGGATCCGATCGGACGCGTGCCCGCCGGCAGGTCGGTCTCCTCGCGCAGCCGGGCCTCGGCGTAGGCGGGCGTCGGCGCGTCCCGCCGGGCCAGCCCCGGCACCACGACCGAGCCCCGCTCGTCCCAGAGCGTGTCGAGCAGCCTGATCGCAGCCAGCATGGCGTCCGGCACCGCACCGCCGAACATGCCCGAGTGCAGGGCGTGCGCGAGCGTCCGCACCGTCAGCGTGAACCGGGCGTTGCCGCGCAGCGCGACCGTGACGCCCGGCGTCGCCGAGTCCCAGTTCCCCGAGTCCGCGACCACGATCAGGTCGGCGGCCAGCGCCTCGCGGTGGTCGGTCAGGAACTGCCCGAACGACCGCGAGCCGTACTCCTCCTCGCCCTCGACGAACAGGGTGACGCCGACGCCGGGATCGTCCCCGACCACCTCGCGCAGCGCCCGCAGCGCGGCCAGGTGGGTGAGCACGCCCGCCTTGTCGTCGGCGGTGCCGCGGCCGTACAGCCGGCCGTCCCGCTCGGTGGCCTCGAACGGCGGGGTCAGCCAGAGCGCCTCGTCGCCGGCCGGCTGCACGTCGTGGTGCGCGTAGAGCAGGACGCGGCGCTGCCCCGGCCGCCCTGCACGGGTGGCCAGCACCGCCGGCTGGCCGAACTCGGACGTGCCAGGGACCGCCGCGGTGTGCACGGCCACCTCGTCGAACACCCCGGACTCCCGGGCCAGGGAGGCGATCGCCTCCGCGCTGCGCCGGACCTGGGCCTGGTCGAAGGCCGGCCACGACACCGACGGGATCGCCACCAGGTCGGTGAGCTCGGAGACGGCACGCGGCATCGCCGCGGCGACGGCACTGCGCAGGGCGGCGGACAAGGACGAATCGGTCATGGACCCCATCCTGTCACCGGAGGTTCACCTGCCCGTGGCTGGTAAGATTCTCCCTCGACATGGCGCAGAAACAGACCGGGACCGGGTACAGGGGGCCGCGCCCGCGCACCCTTGTGTCCTGGCTGCTGTCCACCATCGCCCTCTTCCTGGTCGCCCTGGCCGGCTGGATCCGGTTCCACTTCGGCGCGGTCAGCTTCGAGCAGATCGTCAGCAACCTGCCGATCTCCAACGGCGAGGGCGTCGGCAACAACGACCTGCTCGTCGAGGCGATCGTGGTCTGCATCGTGGTGCCGGTCTCGGTGACCACCCTGGTCACGGTCGGCCGGTGGTGGTGGCGGCGGACGCGAGGCACACAGGCCCGGGTGCGCCGTCGGTACCTGGTCGCGCCGACGCTGGCGCTGATCGTCGCGCTCGGCGTCCTGCTGACCGTCGCCGGCGTCCCCCAGTACGCGGGCGCCATGCTCGACCCGCGCTCGATCGCGGACTACTACGAGACCCCGGCCGTCACCAGCGTGCCCACGAAGCCGCGGAACCTGATCACGATCTACCTGGAGTCGACCGAGAACACCTACCGCGACGCGTCGATCTTCGGGGAGAACCTGCTCGCCAACCTCGACGCCGCCACCGTCGGCTGGCCCAGCTACGAGAGCCTGCACCAGTACCCGACCGGTGGCTGGACGATGGCCGGGGTCGTCGGCACCCAGTGCGGGATCCCGCTGAAGAGCAAGCTGCTCACCATCGGGGTCAACTCCAACGTGCAGGGCGAGCAGATGGACTCCTACCTGCCCGGGGCCACCTGCCTGGGTGACGTGCTGGCCGGCGCGGGCTACACCAACGCCTTCGTCGGCGGGGCGAACGTGCGCTTCGGCGGCAAGGACACCTACCTGAGCGACCACGGCTACACCTCGATCGAGGGACGGGAGCGGTGGGAGGCGCGGGGCGAGGACCCGGCCAACATCTCCATCTGGGGGATTTCGGACGCCAGCCTGTTCAGCCACGCCAGGGACACCCTGACCCGCCTGCGCGAGGCGGACGAGCCGTACAACCTGACGATCCTCACCCTCGACAACCACGAGCCCGCGGCGATCTACCCGTCCTGCACCGACGACGAAGCGGTGCCGATGGCGACCGCGCTGAGGTGCTCCGGCAAGGCTGTGGCGGGCTTCCTGGCCTACCTGGGGGCCACGGGCGTGCTGGATGACACGGTCGTGGTGCTGATGGGCGACCACCTCAAGAACACCGGCGACAGCGACCAGTTCCGCGCCGAACTCGAGAACGCGCCCGAGCGGACGATCTTCTTCCGCGTGCACAGCCCCGACCCGGTGGCCTTCGCCCGCGAGGACGCCGACCAGTTCTCGGTGCTGCCCACCACGCTGGAACTGCTCGGCCTCGGCACCGCCGACGGACGCGCCGGGCTCGGCGTATCGTTCGTCGGGAAGCACGACCTCACCGGGACGGCGGTCGACCTGCCCGCCAGCGACTACGAGAGCCTGATGAAGGCGCCCTCCAGCAAGATCTACCAGCTGTTCTGGCAGTCCTGACCTCCTGCCGGTGGCCCGGGCGCCCTCGCCCCGCCGCCGGATGTCCCCGGAGGAGGACTTCTGCCGCCGGTGCACCCGTGGCTACGGTCAGACTCGACCACCCCCGAGCGAACCCGAGTCCGTAATGACCTCCACCACCCCCGCCGCGCCACGGCGCGCGATCGCCGACGTACCCGAACCGCCGCCGAGTCCTCGCGGCGACGGCCTGGACTGGTTGCGCGACCTGGACTGGCGCGCGTTCGAGCGCCTCGTCGCCGACGCGTTCCAGCGCCAGGGCTTCACCGTGCTGCCCACCGCCCACGGGCCCGACGGCGGCATCGACCTGATCCTGGTGCGTGGCCACGAGCGGATCTTCGTGCAGTGCAAGCAGTGGCGGGCCTACCGGGTGGGCGCCCCGGTGGTGCGCGAGCTCTTCGGGCTGGTCACGGCGCATCGGGCCACCGGCGGGATCGTGGTCACCTCGGGCACCTTCACCCCGGAGGCGATCGAGTTCGCCCGGATCAGCGGGGTGGTCCTGATGGACGGCCCGGCGACCGCGTCGCTCACCGCGGTCGGCCGCCTCGCCACGCCCCCGGCACCCCGGACGGCCGCGAGTGCGGCGCCCGTCCCGCCACCACCGTGGGCAGCGGCCCCGTGGCCGGCGCCGAAGCCCTCGCAGCGGATCCCCGCACCACCCGGCCCGCGCCGCGCGCCCTCCAGGCGGCGGGCA
>JAGQUI010000470.1 GCA_020438595.1 Propionibacteriaceae bacterium
GGACGAGCGCATCATCGGTGCCGCCGTGGGACGGGCCGCGCACGCCCAAGGCTGGATCGTGTTCTTCGGGATCGCCGACGAGGTCGCCGGACCGCACGTGGCCGGGGGCCTGCTGGACGCCCTCGAACACCGGATGGCGCCGCTCGGCCTGGGCAAGTTGTCCATCCTGTTGCACGAGGACGCCGAGCGGCTTGACGGGCTGACCGCCAACGGGTTCCACATGCTCGGCCACCTGCGCTACCTCGAACGCCAGATGCCTGTGCAGCGCCGCGAGCTCGACCTGCTCAAGGAGGTCGGCGGACGTATCCTGCCGCGCAACCTGTGGCCCCGGGTCAGCGGCATGCGGCAGGAGAAGCAACTGCTCGAGGAACGCCTGGTCACCCCGCTGGCCAGCCCCGACCTCGCCGACCGGTTCGGCGTCGTCCCGCCCCGCGCGGTGATGCTGTTCGGCCCGCCCGGTACCGGCAAGACCACCTTCGCCCGCGCCGTGGCCTCCCGCCTGGACTGGCCGTTCGTCGAGCTCTTCCCGTCCCGGCTCTCCGACACCCCCGGCGGCCTCGCCGCGGCCCTGCGGTCCAGCTTCGAGGTGATCGGCCACCTCGAGCACGCCGTGGTGTTCATCGACGAGGTCGAGGAGATCGCCTCCCGGCGCGGCGGCATCCCGCCCTCCCCCACCCAGGGCGTCACCAACGAACTGCTCAAGCTCGTCGCCGACTTCCGGGAACACTCCGGACGCCTGCTGATCTGCGCGACCAACTTCGTCCGCGCCCTCGACGCCGCCTTCCTGCGCCACGGACGCTTCGACTACGTGATCCCGATCGGCCTGCCCGACCCCGAGGCCCGCGACGCGATCTGGCAGCGCTACATCCCCGCCCACGTCTCCTCGGGCATCGACATCGACGCGCTCGTCGCCGCCAGCGACGGCCTCACCCCGGCCGACATCGAGTACGCCGCGCGCAAGGCGTCCCAGGAGGCCCTCGCCCGCGCCCTGCGCAACGGCGAGGACGCTTCCCCCGCCACCGACCTCACCACCGAGGACTACCTGGCCGCGCTCGGCGAGACCCGCGCCACCGTGTCGGAGGAGACGGTCGCGGAGTTCCTCGAGGACATCACGACCATCGCGCGCCTCTGAGCGATGGCAGCCCCCGCGACCACGCCGCCGGGCTGGGAGTTCTGGATCGACCGCGGCGGCACCTTCACCGACGTGGTCGCCCGGCGCCCGGACGGACAGCTGGTCACCCACAAGCTGCTCTCGGAGAACCCCGCCCACTACCCTGACGCGGCCGTCGCCGGCATCCGTGCCCTGCTGGACGACCCGGACGCCGACCGGATCGCGGCCGTCCGGATGGGCACCACGGTGGCCACCAACGCGCTGCTCGAACGCACCGGCGAGCGCACCGTCCTGGTGATCACGAAGGGGTTCGCCGACGCGCTCCGGATCGCCTACCAGAACCGTCCCCGCATCTTCGACCGGCACATCGTGCTGCCCGAGGCCCTCTACGAGCGCGTCCTCGAGGTCGACGAACGCGTCACCGCCCGCGGCGAGGTGCTGCGGGCGCCGCACCTCGAACCGCTGGCCGAACAGCTGCGACGGGCCCACGCCGACGGCATCCGCTCGGTGGCGGTGGTCTGCCTGCACGGCCACCTCCACCCCGATCACGAGCGACAGATCGGGGTGCTCGCCGAGCAGATCGGCTTCACCCAGGTCTCCCTGTCCAGCGAGGTCAGCCCGCTCGTCAAGCTCGTGCCCCGCGGCGACACCACGGTGGTCGACGCCTACCTCTCCCCCGTGCTGCGCCACTATGTCGACCAGGTGGCAGCGCAGCTGACCGGGGTGCCGCTGGCGTTCATGCAGTCCAACGGCGGCCTGGCCGAGGCCCGGCACTTCCGGGGCAAGGACGCGATCCTGTCCGGACCGGCCGGCGGCATCGTCGGCATGGTCCGGATGTCGGCGCTGGCCGGGTTCGAGAAGGTGATCGGCTTCGACATGGGCGGCACCTCGACCGACGTCTCGCACTACGCCGGCGCCTACGAGCGTGTGTTCACCACCCGGGTCGCCGGCGTCCGCCTGCGCGCCCCCATGCTCGACATCACCACCGTCGCCGCCGGCGGTGGCTCCGTCCTGCACTTCGACGGCAGCCGCTACCGGGTCGGCCCCGACTCCGCCGGCGCGCAGCCCGGCCCGGCCTGCTACCGCGGCAGCGGCCCGCTCGCGGTCACCGACGCCAACGTGATGCTCGGCCGGATCCAGGCCGGGCACTTCCCCGCCGTGTTCGGCCCGGACGGCGACCAGCCGCTCGACGTCGACGGCGTCCGGACCCGGTTCGCCGCCCTCGCCGCCGAGATCCACGCGGCCACCGGCGACGAACGCACCCCCGAGCAGGTCGCCGAGGGCTACCTGCAGATCGCCGTCGCCAACATGGCCAACGCGGTGAAGAAGATCTCGGTGCAGAAGGGCCACGACGTCACCGGCTACGTGCTCACCTCCTT
>JAGQUI010000471.1 GCA_020438595.1 Propionibacteriaceae bacterium
GGATGGAACCGGAGCTCACCCAGGTGGCTGACCCCGTCGACGAGCCAGGTGCAGCCGATCCTGCCGGCGTCGATCACGGCGTACGGAACCGGGGTGAGCACCCACAGCGGGCCGCAGAAGTCGTACGGCGCGGGGTACAACTCGCGGGTGCCGGCCTCGGCGTCCCAGCGCAGGAAGTTCCAGTAGCCGGACGCGTCGCTGAGCAGGAGCAGTCCGCCGTCGGGCGCCCACGCGGGGTAGAGGGCCGACACGTCGGGACCACCCGCGACGACGGTGCGGGCCGCCGGATCGGACAGGGGCGCGACGACGACGCGGGCGCTGTCCCACGGCATGTTCGGGTGGTCCCACTCGCACCAGGCCAGGCGGCCGTGCGCACTGAGCCGGGGGTGGGCGTAGAAGTCGGCCCCGGCGACCAGCATTGTGCCGCCGTCGGCGTTGTCGGAGTCGAGGTCGAGGGAGACGATCGTCGTCGCGGCCTCGGCATCGGCGTCGGTGTGGTCCTCGCGCACGGCCAGCAGCAGGCGACGGTCGGGGTCCAGCTCAAGGGCGGCGTAGCGGTACGGCTCGCCGGCGGCGATTGTCCGGGTGGAGCCGGCCTCGACGAGGTGCACGGCGCCGTCCGGCCACGAGCTGTACGCGACCAGGCCCGCCGTGGCAGTCCAGGCGCCGCCTCCGTACTCCTGGACGCCCGTGCGCACGTAGGCCTCGGGGGTGAGCTCGGCGGCCTCCTCGCCGGGTGCCTGGCGCCACAGCCCGATCCGTCCGCCCTGCTCGGGGTGGCCCTCGGTCCAGTACCGGACGCCGTCGACGACCAGGCCGGGGGAGAGCCCCAGCGCGGAGCGGGTCAGATCGGCCGGGGCGATCGGCGACGGCCAGGATCCGTAGGGGAGAGGTGTGCTCATGCGTCCAACCCTTCCAGTTCGGCGGCGAACGCGTCGTACAGCCGGGGCGAGAACAGCACGAACCGGACCCGCTCGATGCCCGTGCGCGGGTGCGCCGCGACCGCGCAGACCGCCACGCGGGCCGCGGTGGCCGGGTCCCAGCCGTAGGCGCCGGCACCGATCGCGGGGAATGCGATCGTGTGCGCACCCAGCTGCCGGGCGACGTCCAGGCTGCGCGTGTAGCAGGACGCGAGCAGGCCCTCGTCGCGCTGGCCACGGTTCCGGTTCGGCCCGACGGTGTGGATCACCCAGCGGGCCGGCAGGTCGCCCGCGGGCGTCGCGACGGCCTCGCCCACCGGCAGGCCGTCCGGCCACTGCGCCTTCCGGACGCGCCGGCACGCCTCCAGCAGGGCCGGTCCCGCCGCGGTGTGCAGGGCGCCGTCCACCCCGCCCCCGCCGAGCAGGGTCGAGTTGGCGGCGTTGACCAGCGCGTCCGCCGCTTCGGTGGTCAGGTCACCCAGGACGGCATCGATGCTCATGCCAGCGAGTATCGCAGCCGCCTGCGACAGGAAGCACGAAGGGCCCCGGGAGACCCCGGAGCCCTTCGCTGAAAGCCTCGCTCAGCTGAGCTTGCTGGTCTCGTCGTGGATCTTCAGGGCCACCTGGTTCAGCTTGTCCGAGTGGGCCTTGCTGTGGTGGCCGCAGAAGAGCAGTTCGCCGCCGGTGTTGAGGGTGACGCGTACGTAGGCCTGGGCCCCGCAACGGTCGCAACGGTCGGCTGCGGTCAGCGGCTCGGTAACGGTAGCGCTCATCAGGTCCTCACTCTCTCCCCAGGCGACTCGACGGATCGACTCGCATCCGGCCCAACGCGGCGGCTGCCCCGTTTGTTCCCGGTGGCCATCAGTGTAGGCAGCCGCCCTGTCAATCCAAGGGACCTCCCGACACCGTCACGCGAATGCAAAGAAGTGTTACCCCGCCGAGATAATCTCGGGCGGTGACGACGACGAAGGCAGGCGAGGGCAGGGAGTACGAGGCGAGGCACCTGCTGGTGCTCGAGGGGCTCGAGGCCGTCCGGAAGCGCCCGGCGATGTACATCGGCTCCACCGACACCCGTGGCCTGATGCACTGCCTGTGGGAGATCATCGACAACGCGGTGGACGAGGCGCTGGCCGGGTTCGGCGAGCGGATCGAGGTGCGGCTGGAGCACGACGGCAGCATCCTGGTGGCCGACCGCGCCCGCGGCATCCCCGTCGACATCGAGCCGCGCACGAAGCTGACCGGTGTCGAGGTGGTGTTCACCAAGCTGCACGCGGGCGGCAAATTCGGCGCCGGCAGCTACAACGCCACCGGCGGCCTGCACGGCGTCGGCGCGTCCGTCGTGAACGCGTTGAGCACCCGGCTGGACGTCGAGGTCGACCGAAACGGCGCCACCCACACGATGAGCTTCCGCCGCGGCGTCCCCGGCACGTTCGCCGGGCCCGGGCCGGATGCGCCGTTCACCCCGGGCAGCGTGCTGGCGAAGGCGGGGCGGGTGGCGAAGGCCGTCACCGGCACCCGGGTGCGGTACTGGCCCGACCGGCAGATCTTCCTCAAGGAC
>JAGQUI010000472.1 GCA_020438595.1 Propionibacteriaceae bacterium
CCGGGATGCCGCGGGACACCCCCTACGCCGGGGTGGCCAGCATCTTCCGCTCTGCGCTCGCGGCGGGCAACGCACCGAAGGTGTACGAGGACGGACGCCAGATGCGCGACTTCATCCACGTCGCCGACGTGGCCCGCGCCAACGTCCTGGCGCTCGAGGCGGGCGCCGCGCCCGGCCACCGGGCGTACAACGTGGCGTCCGGGCACCCGCGCAGCGTCGGCGAACTGGCCGCGGAGCTGTGCCGGGCCTGCCACGGCCCCACCCCGGTCGTGGTCGGCGGCGGACGCCCGGGCGACGTCCGCCACGTCGTGGCCGACCCCCACCGGATCCGCGACGAGCTCGGCTTCACCGCCCGGGTGCCGTTCGAGGCCGGCGTGGAGGAGTTCGCCACCGCCGGGATGCGCGGGTAGGCACGCCGAGCCGTGCGGGCCAGGCGGGAGGATCTGCGCTGTGGATGCTCCGCCGCGGCCTGTGGTGGCGTCCCGAGATGATCCAGTGCGCAATTCCGCTCAGACGCCGTCTTCCGACCGTGGGAAGGTGTTGCCGGTGTCGGCGGGACGCTGCACGCTGAAGCCCTCGATCTGGCGGGAGGCTCGGTATGGGCAAGCTGGTCTACGCGGCCAACACCTCACTCGACGGCTTCCTCGAGGACGAGACCGGGGCTTTCGACTGGTCCGTCCCGGACGAGGAGGTGCACGCGTTCTGGAACGAGCACGAGCGCCACATCGGCACCTCGCTGTACGGGCGCCGCATGTACGAGACGATGCGGGTCTGGGAGGACGATGACTGGCTGGCCGACGAGCCCGCGGTGGTGCGTGAGTACGCAACGATCTGGCGTGACGCCGACAAGGTCGTCTACTCCAGCTCTCTCACCGACGTCTCGACCGCGCGGACCAGGCTCGAGCGGCACTTCGATCCCGAGGCGGTGCGGCGGCTCAAGGAGACCTCCGGGACAGACCTGAGCATCGGCGGCGCCGGGATCGCGGCAGAAGCCTTCCGGCACGGACTGGTCGATGAGTGCGTGCTGCTGGTGTGCCCCGTCGTCGTTGGTGGCGGCAAGCCGGCGCTGCCTCGGGGCGTGCGCTTCGACCTGGAGCTGCTGGACCACCGGCGATTCGCCAACGGCGTGGTTCACCTCCGCCACGCTGTGCGCTAGGGGAACCATGCGCCGGTCAGCCGACACGCGCACAGCGACAGTGCTATCGCCGCTTCAGGGTGGTTATGGGCAGCGTTGCGGTCGGTGGGATCCGTTGTCGCCGCTTGAGGGTTGTTCTCAGCCCGCTGAGCCGTCCCAATACGACCCTGAAGCGGCGCTAAGGATCGGCCGGTCCCTAAAGGGCCCGCCATAACTACCCTCAAGCGGCGACAACCACGACAACGAGCCGGGTCTCGAAAAGGCTCGACCAGCCGAAGGAACCAGACGAGCGATCATCGGCATGAGAGGTGGCAATCTGCGGACGCCGGCGCGTCTCGGGGGCTCCGTCAGCGGCCCTTCGTGACGCTCGCTGGCGCTCGCTCCTCAGGGACCGAGGGGAAAGGCGGCACACTCGCTCCTCAGGGACCGAGGGAAAGGCGGCACACTCGCTCCTGGGGAACCGCCTCGGGCAGGTCTCGACAGGCTCGACCAGTCGAGGAGACCTCAGGCGGCGGGGAGGCTGAGCCGGAAGCAGCAGCCGCCGGGCACGTTGTGCACGTCGAGCTCGCCGGCCTGCGCCGTGATCAGGCCGCGGGCGATCGCCAGGCCGAGGCCGGCTCCGGCGCCGAGCGGTTCGGCCTCCGGCGAACGCGCCGCCGTGCCCCGGAACCCCACGTCGAACACCTTCGGCAGGTCGGACGCGGGGATGCCGCCGCAGCCGTCGGTGACCGACAGCCACACCGACCCGCCGTCCCGTCCGCCGGCCACGGACACGGTCTCCCCTGCGCTGGTGTGCCGCACCGCGTTGATCAGCAGGTTGTGCACGACCCGCTCGACCTCCTTGCCACTGCCCCGGCAGACCAGCGGGTCCACCCGCACCTCCAGGCCCACCTGCCGGGCCGCGGCCAGCGGCCCCAGCCCGGTCGCCGCCTCGCGCGCCAGCGCGTCCAGCGGCAGTGGCTCCGGCACGAGGTGCAGGGCCCCGCTGTTGATCAGAGACAGCTCGAACAGGTCGTCCACCATGCCGCCGAGCCGCGCGGTCTCCTTCGAGATCCGCGCCCCGTACTCGCTGACCTCGTCCGGCTCGCTGACCACCTCGTCCTCGAGCGCCTCGGCCATCGCCCGGATCCCGGCCAGCGGCGTGCGCAGGTCGTGGCTCACCCACGCCACCAGCTCGCGACGCACCTGGTCGCGCGCCCGGTCCTCGGCGCGCCGGGTCTCCACCTCGAGGACGCGGCGGGCGAACTGCTGCCCGATCCGGATCGTGCCCGGCACGAGCATCACCGCGATCAGCAGGCAGGTGACCAGCGTCCAGCCCAGCTGCGGGGTGAACATGAA
>JAGQUI010000473.1 GCA_020438595.1 Propionibacteriaceae bacterium
AAGCGCGGGGATTGGTAGGGTGGGCGGCCGGATACGAGGGGAGAGGAGCCGTCATGCCGCGACCACAGGGCCGGATCATGGTGGCCCAGAACCGCAAGGCCCACCACGACTACCACCTGCACGACCGGTTCGAGGCGGGCATCGTGCTCACCGGCACCGAGGTGAAGTCGCTGCGTGCGGGCCGGGCGTCCCTGGCGGACGCGTTCGCGACCGTCGACGACGGCGAGGTGTGGCTGCGCAACGCGCACATCCCCGAGTACGCCTTCGGCACCTGGAAGAACCACGCCACGCGCCGCACCCGCAAGCTGCTGCTGCACCGCAAGGAGATCGCGAAGCTCGACCGCGAGACCTCCGCGTCCGGCCGGACGATCATCCCGCTGGCGATCTACTTCTCCGACGGCTACGCCAAGGTCGAACTGGCGATCGCCACCGGCAAGCGCGACTGGGACAAGCGCCAGACCATCGCCGCGCGGGACGCCGATCGCGACGCACAACGCGAACTCGCCGCGCGCAACCGGGGCGAGCGGTGACCGGGCGGGCGCCCGGCCGCTGGCTGGCCGCGCTCGCCGCCCTTCTGATCGCCTGCTGGTCGCTGCTGGCGTCCGCACCCTCCGCCCGGGCGGCCTCCGGTGACGCGTTCGACCGGTTCGACGTGGTCGCCACGGTCGACACCCAGGGCTACGTGAACGTCACCGAGACGATCGTGCTGCGGTTCGGGGCCTCGTCGGGACGCCACGGCCTGGAGCGCACCCTGATCACCCGGGAACCGGACGGCAACGACCACGACGTCGTCTACCGGGTCGACGACGTGCGGGTGACCAGCCCCACGCCCGGCGTCTCGACCGAGTTGAACACCAGCGAGCAGGGCAGCGGCCGCAACACCTACCTGCGGATCCGGGTCGGCTCGGCCGACCGCACGATCGCCGCGGCGACCGCCACCTACGTGCTGAGCTACCGGGTCGCCGGACTGCTGCGGACCTCCGGCAGCTACGACGAGCTGTACTGGGACGTCAGCGGCGCCTCGATGCCCACGATCGTCGAGGCGAGTGCGAAGATCACCGTCCCGGGCGGTGCGCAGGACGTGTTCTGCTCGGTCGCCACCCCGGGCAACACGGGCGACTGCGCGACCAGCACGATCTCCGCGGACGTGGCGACGTTTGCCGCGAGTGACATCCCGACCGGCGAGGTGATGACCGTCTCGGTGAAGATCTCCCCGGGGCTGGTCAGCAACAACACCCCGATCCAGGTCGAGAACGCCGACGCGGCGGGAATGCGACTGGTCGCCTGGGGTCTCGGCGGCATCGTGGGTACCGCGGCACTTGTGCCGCTGCTGGGCTGGGGGTACACCCGCAGGCGGTCCGCCGACTACCGCTGGGCCGACCTGCCACCCGGAACGTTCCCGCCCCGCGGCGGCATGCAGGTCGCCGAGGTGCCCGACCGCCCACCGCTGGAGGTGCCGGTGGCGTTCGCACCACCGGCCATGGGCGTCGCCGACGCCGGGCTGCTGATCGACGGCGAGACCCAGGTGCGCGACACCACGGCCGCGCTGGTCGGCCTGGCGGTCGCCGGGGCGATCCAGCTGCGCAGCGACTCCGAGCAGCAGGTGCGCCTGGTCGACCCGTCCCGCGCCCCCGACCAGACCAGCGCGATCCTGCTGCAGGAGCTGTTCCCGCCGGGGAGCCAGCCGGGGCAGGTCGTCGACCTCGGCACGGCCGGCACGCTGTCGGACGCCCACGGCAAGGTTCAGCAGGCGGTGCTGACCCGCTCGACCCGGGAGCACTGGTTCGTCCGCCTGCCCGGCGCCGCCGGCGGCCTGGGCTTCGGGATCGGCGGCCTCTTCTTCCCGGTGCTGGTGATCGGTATCATCGGGATCACGTTCCTCGGCCCCCTGCTGCTGCTCGCCCTGCCGCTGCTGCTCTCGATCGCGATCACCGGCATGGTCGCCCGCTCCAGGCTCAAGCGGGGGCAGCGCAGTGCCTTCGGGCGGGCGCTGACCGACCAGATCGAGGGCTTCCGCACCTACATCGCCACCGCAGAGGCCGAGCAACTGCGGTTCGAGGAGGGCGAGGACATCTTCAGCCGTTACCTGCCCTGGGCCATCATGTTCGACCTCACCGAGCGGTGGACGCAGGTGTGCCAGCGGCTGGTCGTGCTCGGCCGGGTCCCCGACGTGGCGCCGGACTGGTACTACGGCACGAGCTGGAACATGAACAACCTGGGCTGGCAGCTGAACAGCTTCGACACCTCTGTGGCGTCCTCGATCGCCACGCCCGCGCCGACCTTCAGCGAGTCGGGCTTCGGCAGCGGCGGGTCGTCCTTCAGCGGCGGAGGGGGCTTCTCCGGCGGTGGTGGTGGCGGTGGTGGCGGCGGCAGCTGGTAGCCGTCCGGCTTCTCCGGCCGCCCACGCGCAAACGCTCCCGAAATTCGAGAACGCTCCCGAAATTTCGGGAGCGTTCTCGAATTTC
>JAGQUI010000474.1 GCA_020438595.1 Propionibacteriaceae bacterium
CGACCGCGACCAGGACCCCGAGGGTGGCCAGGCCCCGACCCACGGCCGCGGCACGGAGGCCGGCGAGGCTTACCAGCAGGACCCACACGGCGCCCACGATCTCGATGCCGCCCCCGAGTGCCTCCTGCACCACGCTGATCGCTGTCCAGGTCGAGACCGCCAGTTCGCTCTCTGCCAACGCCAGGCGGATGACGGCGGCCCGGCCGACGAGGGCGATCAGACCGCTGGACAGCAGCAGTCCCGCCCACGCCAGCCCGATCGCCCGGGATGCGGATGCGCCAGTCCCCGCGCCGGCCTCACGCAGGCGGGCCTCGATACCGATCACCAGCCAGACCAGTGCGAGCCCGCCGACCACGTAGAGCACGAGGTACCACACGTACATCACGGTCGCGTTGGCCAGCAGGAAGCCGAGCGACTCGGCCGGGGCCACCGTGGCGGCGACGAACCCGCGCGGGACGAGATAGGCACCCATCGCTGCGAACCCGACGACATAGGTCGCTGCCTTGATCAGCGCCGCCAGGGCTGTGGTTCGCCGGGTTGGCGGGTGTGTGATCCGGGTCGCTGTCTGGGTCGTGGTGAACGTCATGGGATCTCCTCGGAAGGCGCCGGTGGCGCGATGGCACATTGCTGGATGGTTCGTGCCATCCATGCTGGTCGGAGGACGACGTGACGTCGAGGTCCAAGAATTGACGTTTCGCGCCACGGTCCAGCGACGTGGATCGTCAATTCTGTGTCGTTGACGCCACCGGCGGGCGCGCTCAGGATGTCTCTCATGCAGGAGCGAACAGTGGTGATCGTGGTGTTCGACGGCGTGCAGGGCCTGGACGTGTTCGGCCCGGCGGACGTGTTCTACTTCGCCAACTACCTGGCTGGACGTGCCGGCGAGACGCTGATGCCCTACCGGATCGAGCTGGCCGCGCGCCAGGTGGGCCCGGTCCGCACGGCCGCGGGCCCAAGGATCCATGCCGATCGGGCCATGTCAGACGAAGGACTCTTTCCGGACCTCCTGCTGGTCGCCGGCGGCCTCTCCGTGCACGAGGCCGCGGGGGACGCCGGCTTTCGTGCCGACCTCGCCGCGCTGGCGTCCCGCAGCGCCGAGGTCGGCTCCATCTGCACCGGCGCGGCGCTCCTGGCCGAAGTCGGCCTGCTGGACGGGCGAAAGGCCACCACCCACTGGGCCCTGGCCGACGGGCTCGCCGCATCGCATCCCTCGATCGAGCTGGACGCCGACCGCATCTTCGTCCACGACGGGGTCTGGACCTCCGCCGGCGTCACCGCCGGAATCGACCTCGCCCTGGAGATCCTGAGGCAGCACCATGGCACCGAGATGGCCGCGCAGGCGGCCCGCAACCTCGTCGTCTACCTGCAACGCGCGGGCGGTCAGCAGCAGTACAGCGCCCACCTCGCCGCGCAGAGGGCCTCCGACCAGACGATCCTCGACCTGCTGGCCCACATCGCCGACCACCCCGGCGCCGACCTGACCGTGACCGGCCTCGCCGACCACGTCGGCATGGCGCCTCGTTCGTTCCAGCGCCTGTTCACGCGCGAGGTCGGCACCAGCCCTGGCGCCTACGTCGAGCAGGTCCGGATCGACGCCGCACGGCGGCTCCTGGAACGCACCGACGACAGCCTGGCCCGGATCTCGCGGCAGTGCGGGTACGCCAGCGTCGAGACCTTCCACCGCTCGTTCCGGCGGCTGATCGGCGTCACCCCGGGCGAGTACCGGGGCCGGTTCCGCCGGTCGAGCGCCTGAAGAGAGAATGGCGCCGACACCTGGTGCCACCCGTCCCGATCTCCATCGCGGGTGGGGAGGACCTCATCGGCGGTTCCGGTCCGGGCGAAGGGATGGCAGCGATCGTTCCAGGCCATGATTCACGGTGCGGATGGCGCGATGCCGGCACGACGCCGATCGAGCGTCGGGATGCGCAGCGGGGGTGGCCCCGGGGGCAAGCATCGAGCACTGGTCTGGAATTAGCCGCCGGGCGCCGCGCCGATCGTGGATGGGTTGAGGGGTGTGCGCCGCACGACAACTTCAGCGACGAGCAGGTTGGGTACCCAGCACAGCCACGCGACGATGGGGTAGGCCGTGTCGAAGGGCAGCTGGGCGCCGGCCAGCAGCAGGGGCAGCCACAGGCGCAGCGTCACTGCAGCCACGGTCAGGGCGATGGTCCGGATCATCCAGCGGCGATGGAGGGCCATCTTGTGCGCCCGGATCGCGCGCAAGCCGAGACTGGCAGTGGTCAGCCAGGCGAGCGCCAGCCCCGCGAAGCCCAACCGGCTCACGACTCCCCCATACGCCACCGTCGCCATGAACAGCCCGCCCAGACCTCCGGCCAGGATTGCCACCATCGCCGTCCGGCCGAGCCACCGGTGAACCGAGGGGCGCCCTCGACGCAACCGGGGAACGAGCTGGAACGGCGTGATCGCGAGGGCCACCACCCCA
>JAGQUI010000475.1 GCA_020438595.1 Propionibacteriaceae bacterium
TGACGGTCTCCCAGGTCTCGTCCACGCTCAGCGTGGTCTGGCTGAGCCAGGCGACCCTGGCCGGGTCGTCCACCTCCACCGTGTCCGCGTCGTCGGGGTGCTGGACGAGGGTGATGTGCTCGGGCGCCTCACCGGTCGTCCCCTCGACCTCCTCGTGCCCGGCGTGGCCGATCAGCAGGATCTGGACGCCCTGTCCGGCGAACCGCTTGGCCTCGTTGTGCACCTTCGTCACCAGGGGGCAGGTCGCGTCGATCGTCTTCAGCCCGCGAGCCCCGGCCTCGGCGTGCACCTCGGGCGAGACCCCGTGCGCGGAGAACACGACGGTGGCGCCGGTCGGCACCTCGGCGAGCTCCTCCACGAAGATCGCGCCACGGGCCTCGAGGTCCTCGACGACGTGCTTGTTGTGCACGATCTGCTTGCGCACGTAGACGGGCGGGCCGTACACCTCCAGGGCCTTCTCGACGGTGACCACGGCCCGGTCGACACCGGCGCAGTAACCCCTCGGGGCGGCGACCACGACTCGCTTGTTGAGCATGCGGGCCAGTGTACGTCCGCCCCCGTCCGCCCCCGATCCGGCCGCTTCGCTACAGCTACTTCAGGACGCTACCCGTACTCGGGTAGCAGCCCGGATTGCCGGTAGCGAAGCGGGGGTGGGGGTGGCGGGCGATAGCGTGGCGGCATGGCCCTGACCAGTTCGCCCGAGCAGCCGCAGCCGCTGCGCGCGGTCGTCGCGGCCACGAAGAACTGGGTGGAGCGGCTCAGCCCGATCTGGGTCGAGGGGCAGCTGATCGAGATCAAGCGCCGCGCCGGCGTGACCCAGTTCCTCCGCATGCGCGACACGCTGGCCGAGGTGTCGGTGACGCTGTCCACCTCGCAGGCGGTGCTGGACGCCGCCGGCCCGCTCACCGAGGGCACGGTCGTCGCGGCATGGGTGAAGCCGACCGTGTGGAGCACGTCGGGCAGCCTCACGTTCGAGTGCCGCGAGCTGCGTCCGTCGGGCGAGGGACGCCTGCTCGCCGCGATCGAGCAGCGCAAGCGCATGCTGCAGGCCGAGGGCCTGTTCGACCCGGCGCGCAAGCGGCGGCTGCCGTTCCTGCCCCGGCGCGTCGGACTGGTCACCGGCGCCCAGAGCGCCGCCGAGCGCGACGTGACCGAGAACATCGCCCGCCGCTGGCCGGCCGCGGTGGTGGAGACCCGGTACTCGCTCGTGCAGGGGCCGGCAGCGGTCGAGCAGCTGATCGACGCGATCCGCGCCCTCGACGCGCATCCCGAGGTGGACGTGATCATCGTCGCCCGCGGCGGCGGCTCGCTGGAGGACCTGCTGCCGTTCAGCGATGAGGCCCTGGCCCGGGCCGTGTTCGCGTGCCGCACTCCGGTGGTGAGTGCGATCGGCCACGAGACCGACACCCCGATCCTCGACCTGGTCGCGGACGTGCGGGCGTCCACCCCCACGGACGCCGCCAAGCGGGTCGTGCCGGACGCCGCCGCGGAGGCCCAGCTGGTGGCGAGCGCGCTGGGGCGGGTACGGACCGCAATCGTCGGCCGCCTGGACGCCGAGACCCGCCGGCTCGCCGACCTGCGCAGCCGTCCCGTGCTGCGGGACCCGTCCGCGATCCTGACCGGGCACAACGAGCGCCTGCAGCAGGCCCGGGAGCGGCTGGCCCGCGCGATCGACGCCCGGCTGCGCGAGGAACAGGTCGGGCTGCGCCACGCCATCGAGCGGGTCCGGGCGCTGTCGCCCCAGGCCACCCTGCAGCGCGGCTACGCCATCCTCACCGACACCGACGAGGGCACCGTCGACCGGGTCGCCGCCACCGAGCCCGGCGCCACACTCACCGCCCGGCTGGCCGACGGCCGGCTCGGGCTCACCGTCACGCAGATCACGGAGGACGCATGAGCAAGCAACCGGAACTCGGCTACGAGGAGGCCCGCGACCAGCTGGTCGAGGTGATCCGCACGCTCGAGGCGGGCAGCGTGCCGCTGTCGGAGTCGATGGCGCTGTGGGAACGGGGCGAGAAGCTCGCCGCGATCTGCCAGCAGTGGCTGGACGGGGCGAGGGCGAAGATCGACGCGGCGCGCGCCGCCGGGGAGACCGACGGGAAGTGACCATCGACAGCGTGGCGAACTTCCGCGGCGTGGCCGGGCTGCCGGTCACCGGCGGTGGCGTGACGGCGGACGGGGTGCTCTACCGCTCCGGGGCGCTCGCCGGGCTCAGCGACGCGGACGCGGAGACGCTGCGCGGCCTCGGCGTGCGCACGGTGATCGACCTGCGCACCCCGGCCGAGCGGGCCCAGGCGCCGAACCGGCTCCCCGGTGACGCCCGCTGCCTCGAACTGCCCCTGCTGGAGGGGTCGATGAGCCCGGAGGTGTTCCACGCACTCGACAACGACCTGACCCGGCTGCCCACCCTGGCCGACCTGTACACCGACATGCTGG
>JAGQUI010000476.1 GCA_020438595.1 Propionibacteriaceae bacterium
CAGTCCAGCGGCACGTAGTCGAGGCTGTAGCCCTCGTCGCCCTCGTGGTACTTCACCGCCGAGGAGTGGTCGGCCTGCTTCACCAGCAACGCGTCGAGGTCGGCCTGGCTCGCCAGCGGGCCGAGCGCGGCACCGAAGTGCACGTGCTCGAGGTGGCCGTAGCGGGTGACCCGGACGACGTAGCTGATGCCCGCTCCGCGCAGGTGGAACGCGGGCCCCGCACCGCCGGGCTCTCCGCCCGGGAGCACCTCGATCAGGCCCCGGGGGGTTCCGCTGGTCGGGCCACTCGATTCCATCAGTTCCCCTCGCCGTTCATCGGGTACTCCTGTCCGGCCACCCAACGCTCGTAGGCGGCCTCGGTGACGCCGTGGTTCGCGATGATATCGGCGTAGAACCGGCCGGACTCCCGAACCGTACGCACCTGCGTCTCGTAGTCGAGGTGCACCAGGCCGAACCGCGCGGCCTCGCCCTCGGCCCACTCGAAGTTGTCGGTGAAGCACCAGTGGTAGTACCGCTCGATCGGGAGGCCGGACGCGGCGATCTGCGCGAGGTGCTCGTAGGTGTAGCGCGAGCGGAACGCGTCCGCCGCGTCGGCCGTGCCGTTCTCCGTGATCCAGATCGGGGCGGGCCAGCGGTCGTGCACCCACTGCGCCAGTTCGACGATGCCACGCGGGTAGACCTCCCAGCCGAGGTCGTTCACCGGCACGTTCGTCGCCATCCCGTCGGCGAGGCCGCTGACCGTGCTGCGCGTGTAGTAGTTGATCCCGTGGAAGTCGTGGTAGCGGCCCGGTCTGACCCCCTTCGGCCGGCGTAGCGGCGGACGGCTGCGCCCGGTGGCCATCACCTCGACCAGCGCGTCCTGGAACAGGTAGCGGCTCAGCGCGGACGCGCCCCCGTGGGCCGGGTTGCGCGGGTTGCGGGGCTGGAACACCCGCAGGTGGTGCGCGACCCCGACCTTCGCGTCCGGGTACAGCCCGTGGATCATCGGGTACGCGGCCAGGTGCGCGTCCACCAGCGCCTGGGTGGCCGCGAACGAGCGAAGGTAGGCCGACTTCCCCCCCCGGCGGCCACAGCCCCCACAGGTAGGCGTGGTTGGCGTAGACGGTGGGCTCGTTGATGGTGATCCAGTCGGTGACGAGGTCACCGAGTTCGCGTACCACGGTCTCCGCGAAGCGCAGGAAGGTCGGCACCGCGTCCGGGGCGAGCCAGCCGCCGGCGTCGGCGAACCAGCCGGGCTCGCTGAAGTGGTGCAGGGTGACCAGGGGACGGATGCCGGCGTCCCGCAGCCGGGTGAGTTCGTCGCGGTAGTGCGCGAGCCCCTCGGCGTCGAACTGCCCGCGCAGGGGTTCGATGCGGGCCCACTCCAGGCCCATCCGGTAGTGCCGGACGCCGAGCTCGCCGAGCAGGGCGATGTCCTGCTCGACCCGGTTCCAGTGGTCGGCGGCGCGCGCCGGGGTGGAGCCGTCGATGATCCGGCCGGCCGCTGCCCAGCGATGCCACGTGGTGTCCGCCGCGCCGCCCTCGATCTGGGTCGCCGCGGTGGCGACTCCCAATTCACAGCCGGGAAGGGTGAATCCGGGCATGGTCACCTCGTCGCTGAGTTCCTGAGCGGGACGCTACTCCTCGCGACGTCCGGTTGTGCTGATGTTCTGGCATTGGGTGGACCGAGTTGGGGACGGTTCCTAACTCGGTCCACCCCAGCAGGTGGACCGAGTTAGGAACCGTCCCCCACTCGGTCCGCAATCCTTACCGGGTTCTTTCCGATCCGTCCCGGCCCTCGCCTCGGAGCGGCCGGGCGCGGTGGACTGTGGCCATGCGGATTCTGGTCACCGGCGCCGCCGGGTTCATCGGCGGCGAGATCGTGCGGCAGTTGCGGGAGCGCGGCCACGACGTGGTCGGGCTGGACGTGCTGCTCGACCGGGCGCACGGCGCGGACGCGGCGCTGCCCGACGGCGTGCACCGGGTGGACGTCCGGGACGAGGCCGCGCTGGAACCGCTGCTCGCCGGCGTGGACGCGGTCTGCCACCAGGCGGCGATGGTCGGGCTCGGGCTCACCGTCCACGATGCCCCGGACTACGCGCAGCACAACGTGGTGGGCACCGCGGCGCTGCTGTCGGCGATGACCCGGACCGGCGTGGGCCGGCTCGTCCAGGCCTCGTCGATGGTGGTCTACGGCGGCGGCCGGCAGGCCTGCCCGAGGCACGGCGTGGTCACGACCCGGCCGCGCACGGCGTCCGACCTGGAGGAGGGCCGGTTCGACCCGCCGTGCCCGGCCTGCGGCGCCCCGGTGGGCTGGGCACTCGTGCCCGAGGACGCCCCGGTCGACCCCCGCAACGCCTACGCCGCGACCAAGCTCGCCCAGGAGCACCTGGCCGTCGCGTGGGTGGAGCAGGCCGGCGGGAGCGCGGTCAGCCTGCGCTACCACAACGTGT
>JAGQUI010000477.1 GCA_020438595.1 Propionibacteriaceae bacterium
GGCGGCGCTCCACGAGGGACGCCGGCCCTTGCGGGTGTCGGCGTAGAGCGTGAACTGGCTGACGACCAGCAGCGGAGCCGCCGCGTCCGCGCAGCTGCGCTCGCCGTCGAGGATGCGCAACTGCCAGGTCTTGTCGGCGAGCCGGTCGGCGACCGCCGCGGTGTCGCCGTGGGTGACGCCGAGCAGCACGAGCAGGCCGGGTTCGGTGATCGCGCCGACCACCTCGCCGTCGACGGTCACGTCCGCCCGTCGCACCCGCTGCACCACCGCCCGCATGCGCTCATCCAAGCACGGCGGCGACTCACTCCGGCTGGAGGGTGCGGGCGCGGGACGCGAGCGCGTACGTCCAGCAGGTCGCCGCGACGGCGGCGGCCGCGGCGGCGATGCCACCGGTGAGCACCGCTAAGACGACCGCCCGTCCGCCGATCCCGGGCCCGCCGGCCGCCGCGACCCGGGCCACGGCCCCGACCAGCCCCGCGGCGACGGCCAGCCACGGCAGCACCCGGGCCAGGGTGGGCGCGGGCCTCGCGGACGGCTCCGCGGCCGGGCGGCGGTATGCCACCCAGGCGTTCGCGAGCAGGCCGAGGGCGCTGCTGGCGTACTGCGCGTACTGGTAGCCCGGCAACGGTCCGAGCGGGCTGGGATAGGTGGCGGCGAGGAACGCCAGGTGGGTGGCGCCGTAGCGTCCCGGGTGCGTGAACGCGTCCCAGCCCACGTGGGTCGCCGCGCCGACGGCGAGGGCCAGGCCGACCGCCCACCACGGCGACACAGTCCGGGCCGGTGCCCAGCGGGCGCGGACGAACGTCGGCGAGAGGTCGTGCAGCGGTCGTGCGACCGAACGCCACAGGCCCCACAACGCCAGGCCGAACACCACGTCGACGGTCACCACACCGGGCAGCGTGTGCGTCCAGCCGCCCAGGTCGGCCAGCGGGGGCAGGAAGTACGGCAGGTCGGGACTCATGCTCCCGGCGGCGAGCGCCGCGAACGGCAGCGCCCGGGCCCGGCCGTGGCGCAGCGGCAGCACCGCAGCGACGTGGGCGGGCGTGAAGGGCACGTCCCCACGGTAGGCGGGCCGGACAACCCGCCGGATCCCTCGGCGGGCGGCGTCGGCACGCCGGGAATGGGCTCGGGACCGGTCCGGTTATGCTCGACGGGTGCTGACCCCGCTCTCGGTGACCGGCGTGGTGGTGTTCACCGCCTGCCTGGTGCTCGCCGTGCTCGCCGGGCTCGGCATCGTGACGTTGCTGCGCGGCAGCCGAGGGGAGTGAGATGGCGTTCGAGATCCCGGCCGACCTCAACCCGGCCCTGGTCGGGCTGGCCTGGCTGCGCGGCCGGTGGGAGGGCACCGGCTACCGGCAGTGGCCCGGACTGGAGAAGCACAGCTACGCGCTGCAGGTCGACTTCGCCGACAACGGCGAGGATTACCTGCACTACCTGTGCCAGGCGTTCGAGACCGACGAGGACGGGGCTCCGACGAAGCCGCTGTTCATGGAGACCGGCTTCTGGCGTCCGCTCGCCGACGGCACCGTCGACGTGATGATGTGCAGCCCCGACGGCTTCGCCGAGATCTGGTTCGGCAAGGTGCAGCCCGGCCGCCTCGACCTGATCACCGACGCGGTCGCGCGGACGAAGGACGCGAAGGTGTCCTACACCGCGGGCCGCCGGCTCTACGGCAACGTCGAGGGACGGCTGCTGTTCTCCTTCGACCGGGCCACCGAGGACGAGGAACTGCAGCCCTACCTGTGGGCGCAGTTGGAGCGCGCGTGACCGTCCTGCTCACCGAGGGCCCGGACGCCGGAGCGCCCTGGCACTACGGCGATCCGCTCCGCGAACAGAGGGCGCTGCTCGCCGGGACCGCCGGCGTCGACCTCTCGCACCGGCCGGTGTTCACGATCTCCGGCGCCGACCGGCTGCGCTGGCTGAACGACATCACCACCCAGGACTTCACCGCACTCGCCCCCGGCCAGCCGACCCTCGCCTACATCCTGGACGCGCAGGGCCGGCTCACCCACGTCTTCGGCGCGACCGACGACGGCTCCACCCTGTGGTGCCACACCGAGCCGGGCCACCTCGAGCCCCTCCTGGCCTGGCTGCGCCGGATGGTCTTCGCCGCCCGGGTCGAGATCGCCGAGGTGGATGACCACGTGCTCGTCCTGCCGCCCGCGGCGAACCCGGTCGTCGTCCCCCGTGCCGAGATCGAGGCGATCCTCGGCGAGACCCGCGCCGGCATCTGGGCGATGGAGGCGCTGCGGATCGCGTCCGGCACCCCGCGGATCTTCCTCGACACCGACGAGCGCACCATCCCCAACGAACTCGCCAGCCCGGACGCCGACCGGCTGGGCCCGGCCGTGCACCTGCGCAAGGGCTGCTACCCCGGCCAGGAGACGGTCGCCCGGGTGTACAACCTCGGCCGGCCGCCGCGCCG
>JAGQUI010000478.1 GCA_020438595.1 Propionibacteriaceae bacterium
ACACGTCGGGCTGACAGGATTTGAACCTGCGACCCCTTGACCCCCAGTCAAGTGCGCTACCAAACTGCGCTACAGCCCGTTCTTCGGTTGTGCGACCGTCTCCGGTCCGGCTGGTCACCTTACTACGAATGGTCGGGTGTCACGAACCACTCCCGCGGCGCTGCCTCCCGGCCTAGGCTGGAAGCGTCGAAAGGCTCACCATGACGCTCCCGACGCCTGCCACCGCCCCGGCACCCCTGGTGGTCAGGACCCTCATGCTCAGGCCGCCGGGCCGCCTGGGCCGCAAGTGGCGGCGCATCCAGAAGATCGGCTACGGCACCGGTGTCGCGGAACTCGGCACCTCGCCGGGCGGGGAGAACCTCGACTGGGGCCCCGACTACGGCGTCCAGGTGCCCGACCGCACCTGGTGGTACGCGGACGCGGCCAAGAAGCGCCTCGCCCACTTCGGCAACCGCGGACGCTACCTCGGCCAGGTGAAGATCCCGAAGAAGTTCCTCGAACAGCGCCAGTACTTCCAGTGGGCCAACCCGTTCGCCCTCGCGGACGGGTCCGTCGTGCTCACCAGCACCACCATCGACTCCCCGGCCCTGCTCCGGCTCGCCCCGTCCCAGAAGCTCAAGCGGGTCGCCCTGCGCCGGTTCGTGCACATCGTGGTCGGCGACGGCACGAGCCTGTTCGGCTTCGACGAGAACGGCACCCAGGTCCGGGTGAACCCCCTGACCGGCAAGATCACCGTCGTCAGCGACTTCCGGGGACAGGGCGGACGCCCGTTCAGCCTCACCGCGGCCGCCGGCCACCTCCTGCTCACCCGGCCCGGGGTGAACCTGCGCTTCGACCTCGTCGACGCCGATCACCCCAGCCTGGTCGTGCACCCCTCTGTCGAGGCCGTCATGGGCGCCAACGGCAAGCTGTGGATCCTCGTCACCGGCATCGTCGAGGTCACCCCCGACGAGGCCCACGACGTGATCGGCGTCTTCGCCGTGGACGCCGACGGCAACTCCTCCCCCGTCCGCCGCGTCCGCACCCCCACCAGCGACTCCGATCCCGGCGACGGCAACCACCTCGGCGTCCGCCACGGCGGCTCCCGGCCCACGCTGATGTTCATCGACACCGACGCCGCACGCGTCTTCCGCAGAAACTGACAGGAGCACCCCATGAAGCTCGCCGACGCCGCCCACGACTTCCTCGGCAGCACCCGCATCGCCGTCACCGGCGTCTCCCGCAACCCCCAGGGGCACGGCAGCAACACCGTCTACGAGCGCCTCCTCGAGCGTGGCTACGACGTGTTCCCGGTGAACCCCCACGCCACCGAGATCGCCGGGCACCCCTGCTACCCCGACCTGGCCACGATCCCCGGCGGCGTACAGGCCGTCGTGATCGGCACCCGGCCCGAACACGCCCTCGGCACGGTGAAGGAGGCCGCCGACCTCGGCATCGACAAGGTCTGGATGCACCGATCCGTCGACGCCGGCAGCGTCTCCCCCGAGGCCGCCGCGTACGGACGCGAGCACGGCGTCACCGTCATCGAGGGCGGCTGCCCCCTCATGTTCGACCCGGCCGCCGACGGCGGCCACAAGGTGATGTGCCGGGTGCTGCAGCTGTTCGGAAAGGTGCCACGCACTGTCGCTGCGCCGTAACGTCACCACCGACGGTTACTCTGGACGCGTGCTCGCACCCACCCCAGTTCTCAAGCCCAGCCCGCTCGACATCGGCGGCCTCTTCTCGGCCAGTTTCGAGGCGCTGAAGCGCAAGTTCGGCCTGCTGGTCCTGATCACCCTGCTGCCGGCGCTCCTGATCATGGTGGTCGTCGCCGTCAGCATGATGCTCATGATTCCGGCCGCCGTCGCCGCAGCGAACGGGGACGCCTCCACGCTGCCCGCCGGGATCATCTTCGGCATGCTGGTGATGACCGTGGGCATGATCCTGGCCGCCCTCGTCCAGCTGAAGAGCTACGGCATGCTGTCGCTGGCCGCGTACGAGATCGCCCAGGGCCAGTCCCCCGACTTCCGCGGCGTGCTCAGCCGCTCCCGCGGGTTCCTGCCGCGCATGGCCAGCGTGATCGCGATCACCATCGGGGCGGTGATCGCCTTCTACGTGGTGCTGATCGTCCTCATGGTCGGCGTCTTCGGCGCCACCGGTTCCGGGGGACGCTCCAGCGGCAGCGGGGCGTTCGCAGCCCTCGGCGTGTTCATGCTGTTCATCTTCATCCTGGTCCCGCTGGGCTTCTTCCTGGCCGTCAAGCTGCTCTACACGCTGCCCGCGGTCGCCATCGAGGAGCTCGGCGGCATCGACGGCCTGAAGCGGTCCTGGCGCCTCACCCGCGGCGCCTTCTGGCGCACCTTCGGCTACTACCTGGTGGCCTCCCTCGCCGTGTCGGCCATCGGCTACGCGGTGAGCCTCGTCGGCCAGCTCGCGCTGGTCCCC
>JAGQUI010000479.1 GCA_020438595.1 Propionibacteriaceae bacterium
GGTCTACGCGCCGCTCACCAATGAGACCTGGACGCAGTACTCGACCTCGGACACGATCAAGCTCGTACGATGAATGGATGGCTCGCCTCACCCGTCGCGCACTGCTGATCGCGGGCGGGGCAGGCGCGCTGGCCGGCTGCACCGGCCTGGGTGAGTTCCTCGGCCAGGGTTCGGCCTCGCCCACCCCGCCGGCGCGGGACGCCAGCCTCGAGCGCTGGCTGTCCACGCGCGAGGCGCCCTACTTCATCGGGCACCGCGGTGCGGGCGACGTCGTGCCCGAGCACACGCTGCCCGCCTACCTGCAGGCCCTCGACTGGAACGCCGAGTGCCTGGAGGTCTCGGTGGTGATGAGCAGCGACGGCGTCCTGTACTGCCACCACGACCTGACCCTCGACCGGACGACGAACGCGACCGGCACGATCGAGGACCTGCCGTCGAGCAGCCTCGACCAGGTCCGGGTAACGGTCCCGCGGCTCGGGTCGTACTGGGTCGGCGAGGGCCTGCCGACGCTGCCCCGCCTGGACGCCGTGCTGGACGAGATCGGCGGACGGGCGGTGCTCTGCATCGAACCCAAGCTCGACGCAGCCTACGACGCGCTGGTCGCCACCATCACCGCGCGCGAGTTGACAGGCTCGGTGATGCTCAAGCTGGACGCCAGCAGCACCCGGATCGAGTCGGCGAAGCAGGCCGGGTTCCCGGTGTTCGCCTACCTCGGCAACGCCGAGGTCGCCACGGCCGAGGCCGTGACCGAAACCGCGGCGCGGCTAGATCCCCGAACCGACGCCCTCATCCTGCCCACTCGGGACGATGAGGGGATGCTGGCACCGGATCGGATCATCCACGCCGTCGCCACCGGGATCCCGATCTGGGTGTTCCCGGTGCATCGCCGCTACGAGGTCGAGTACTTCTCCCGGCTCGGCGTGCAGGGCATGGTCAGCCCCGATCTGGGCTACCTCACCGGCGCGGTGCGCCCGGTCAACTCCGACGCCTGGCGAACCGACCGGATCAGCGCTGGCGAGCTGACCCGCTTCCCCTACAGCGACCGGTTCGCGCTCGAGTGGCCCGGCGACGGGGTGGTCGCGCTCGGATTCCCTGACCGGATGTCGTTCTTGACCCTGGGCAACGTGTGCCCGATCACGCAACCGTCGTATCGGGTCTCGGTCGACGTTGCCTACGACCCGCTTCCGTCGGACGACTGGCAGCACGTCTCGATCGCGTTCGGCCACGCCGACGATCGCTACTACCAGCACCGGCTGGGCGACGCGGATGGCTATCACGCGCTGCTTCGCGCAGACGGGAACCTTGCCGTGTACGCCCACCAGGCCGGCGACCCGGACGGCGAGGCGCTGACCGAGAATGTCCAGACCGGACTGCTCCGGCCCGGGGTCTGGTCGCGGCTCACCCTCACGGTCACGCCGGAGGAGATCCTCTGGGCGCGCGACGACGGCACCTCGGTCCGTGCGGGCGACCGCAGGTTCCGCGGCGGGTACCTGCACATCGGCTCATCAGCCACCGATGGCCGGCTCCTGCTGCGGAACCTGCGGATCTCCTGATCGTCAGTACGGCTAGCCGAGCGGGTCGACGAGGAACTCGTCGAAGCTCGCCGTGATCGGCGGGTTGGTCGCCGAACCCGACAGGTATGAGTAGATCCCCACGGCCCCGGCGGACTGCAGGCTGGCCGTGCTGTCCGTCGCCGTGGCCTGCCACGACCCCGGTTCGGCGGCGCCCTGCTTCCAGACCTTCGCGCGCAGGGTGGTGGTACCCGAGCCCTCGACCTGGAACCGCACCTTGAGGACCTCGTCGGCCGCGTAGTTCATCCCCGTGATGGTCTGGCTGGTCAGCACCGTCTCGGAGCCGTTCACCACCCGCGAGAGGTAGACGTAGGTCCCGTTCGGGTTGATCCGCAGCTTCAGCCGGTAGTCGCTGGAGCCATTCCTTCGGGCGATGAACGAGGTGTAGGTGCCACCACCGGTCGCGACCTTCTCGTAGCTCACCGTCGTGCTCAGTTCGACATCCCTGCCGGACACCGAGTTGAGGTACGCCGAGCGGCCCGATCCGGCGTTCATCCGCATCGTGCCCACGCCACTCCCCACCGCCATGTAGCTGGGGGAACTGACCGTCCACGAGCCGCCGGTGTCGGCATCGCCCCAGCCACTGGCCACCGTCCGCCCGAAGGCATCCTCGGCGAGGGTCGTGGGCGGCGCCGTCGTGGTGACGTCGTGGGACACGCTGTCGGTGGCACCGTCGTTGTCGGTCACCGTCAACGTCACCGTGTAGGTGTTGGCTGCGGCATAGTCGTGGTTCGGCGTCCTGCCGGTCCCGGTGTTGCCGTCGCCGAAGTCCCACGCGTAGCTGTCGATCGTGCCGTCCGGATCAAGCGCGGCATTGGCGGCGTAGGGCACGGGCATATATGTCAGCG
>JAGQUI010000047.1 GCA_020438595.1 Propionibacteriaceae bacterium
GTAGTACAGGGCCGAGCTCTCCCAGCTCATCCCCCCGATCAGCCCGATGCACCGCATGCACGCGACGCTATCGCTGGTTCGAGCCCTGCGCTGGTTCGAGCCCACCCCGACCGGAGGAGCCCTGTCGGGACCCCGGTTATCCACAGCCGTCATCCACAGTGGGGATAACTACATCGGTGTCATTAGCCGGCCCGGGTCCTCCCCCGCGATGTGCGCGACGGCCGCCTCGCGCCAGGCCCGCGGCAGGGACGGCAGCGACGCCGGGACCGATCGTATACCTGTTCGATTTATTCAGCTGATTCTCATCTTGGTAGTGCCCTTTTCTGGCCGGATCGTCCTGTTTCTGTCAGCGGCAGGTGATTGGCTTGTGCCATGGGAGTTCAGCCGTCGCCCACGACCCGGGCGTTGACGTCGATCGAGGCCATCCTCGACGGTCTCGACGCCACGCAGGTCGCGCGCGGCGAGCGGCTTGACCGCGCCCAGCAGGCGCGAGGTCTCGCCTCCCGGCTCACCGCGCTGGCGGCCGTGTTGCTGGCGCAGGCCGACGCGACGCAGGAGTCCCTGCGCGACACGGGCACGCCGACCACCACCTGGCTGGCCACCCGGGGCGGGTTGTCGAAGCGCGAGGCGGCCGGTCTGCTGCACCAGGCGCGCGACCTGGCCGAGCACCCGGCGGTGGCGGAGGCCGCGGCGTCCGGGCGGATCAGCGTGGGCCAGGCCCGCAGTATCGACTCGGTGCTCGGCAGCCTCGGCGGCCTGGACAATGGCCAGTTGGGCGAGGCGGAGCAGATCCTGCTCGGGCTCGCCGCGTCCACCGACTCCGACCGGCTCGCCAAGGCCGCGCCGCAGGTGCTGGCCCAGGTCGCCCCGCAGCAGGCAGACGAAGCCCAGGAACGGCGACTGCAGCGCCAGGCCGAGGCGGCGCAACGCAACCGGTCGCTCGTGTTCGGCAGGGACGGGAACGGCTCGGTCACCTTCAGCGGCAGCCTGCCGATCGTGGACGGTGAAGCGTGGCTCGCCATCCTGGACGCCTACACCGAGTCGCGGCGTCGTAGTGCCATCGAGGAGCGTGACCCGCTGGCCACGAGCTCCACGCCGGCGCAGCGACGAGCCGACGCGCTGCTCGCCATGATTCACGAGCACCAGCACGAGCGCCGGGCGCCCAAGGTCGGCGGCGACCGGCCCCGGGTGATCGTGACGCTCGACTACGACAAGCTCCGACGCCAGGCCGCGGGTGCCGGGCTGGTCGGCGACGAGCCGATCAGCGCCGGTGACCTGCGCCGGCTGTGCTGCGATGCGGGCCTGCTGCCTGCGGTGCTGGGCGGGCCGAGTGAGGTGCTGGAGGTCGGACGCGCGGCGCGGCTGGTCACGGCAGAGATCCGTGCGGCACTCGTGCTGCGCGACGGCGGCTGCGCCTTCCCGAGCTGCCAGTCGCGGGCATCTGCCTGCGAGGCACACCACATCGTTCCGTGGTGGGCCGGCGGCGAGACGTCCCTGGAGAACCTCGTCCTGCTCTGCCACCACCACCACGCGCTCGTCGAGCCGGCCCGGTTCGGCGCCAGGGACCAGTGGGAGGTGCGGATCGCCGAGGACGGCCCACCCGAGTTCACCCCGCCCCGGCGCTACGACGCCCGACGAAGGCCGCTCCGGCACGCCCGGTTCCGCGGTGGGGCCGAAGCGCGCCCACCGGACGACCGGGCCGAGGAAGGGCCTCCGGGCGCGTGAGCGAGCGACTCCCGACGGTGGGGGTGGTCGAGGGCACGCCGGACTGCCAGCATGGGAACGTCCGCCCGTCCCAGCGACCCCGGGGAGCGCCGTGACCACCACCGACCACTTCCAGCACTTCCAGGCCTTCACCCCGACCGATGTCCCTGTCCTGGGCTCCACCATGCGGTGCTGGACGGCGGGCACCGGACGGCCGGTCGTGTTCCTGCACGGGAACCCCACCTCGTCCTTCCTCTGGCGCAAGGTGGTCCCGCGACTGCTCGGACCGGACCGGCGCCTGGTCCTGGTCGACCTGGTCGGCATGGGCGACTCCGGCAAGCCCCCGATCGAGTACCGCCTGACCGACCACATCGACCACGTGGACGCCCTCCTCGACGCCCTCGACCTGCCCGCGGTCGACCTGATCGCCCACGACTGGGGCGTCGCCATCGCCTTCGCCTGCCTGCACCGCCACCCCGAACGGGTGCGCAGCCTCGCCTTCATGGAGGGCCACCTGCGTCCGCTGCCCGGCTGGGACGCCTTCGACGAGGGCGGGCGCGACCTGTTCCGCCGGCTGCGTACCCCCGGCGTCGGCGAGCAGATGGTGCTGGCCGACAACTTCTTCATCGAGACGCTCCTGCCCGCCGCCATCCGCGGACTCACCGCGGAGGAACTCACCGCCTACGCGGCCCCCTACCCGACGCCGGAGTCGCGGCGTCCCCTGCTGCAGTGGGCCCGCCAGATCCCGGTCGCCGGCGATCCGGCCGACGTCGCGACGCTGCTTCCCCGAGCGGTGGCCGCCGCGGCCCGTGCGTCCGTCCCGCTGCTGCTCGTCCGGGCCCGACCGGGAGCGGTCGTCGGTGACGACGCGGTGGCGTGGCTCACCGGGCACCTGCCCGCGCTCACCGTCGCCGAGGTCGGGCCTGCCGGGCACTTCGTCCCCGAGGACCGGCCCGGGCCGCTGGCCGAGGTGCTGGACGACTGGCTGCGCCACTGACGCACGACAGCCGCTCCCGGCCGGCGGCGCTGCTCCCGGTGGTGCCGTGTTAGCCCGCCGCCCGCCGGGGTACTTCTCACCGCAGGAGACGGGAGGCAGCTGTGGAGTGGTGGGTCTGGCTGATTGTGGCCGTGGTCGTCGCCGTGGTCGTGGTCGTGATCGTCGGGCTGGTCCAGTCCCGGCGCCGCTCCGGCGGCGTGATCGTGCAGCCTCCGTCCACCCCGCCGGAAGGACACTCATGAGCCCGCTGCTGCGCGCTTCCGGGGTCATCCACCGACCCGTCGTCACCATGCAGGGCGAGGACATCGCCCAGGTGAAGGACGTCGTGTACTCGGCCGGCGGTGGCGCCGTCGGCGGTTTCACCCTTGCTGGCCGCGGGTTGTTCGCCGGCCCGCTGAAGACCGCGCTGCCGTGGGCGTCGGTCCGGGCGCTCGGGCCGGACGCCGTGATGATCGAGGACGAGCAGGCGCTCGCACCCACCCCGGAGGTGCTCGGCGAGATCGCGTCCGCCGGCGGGTCCGGTGGCGACGTGCTGGGCTCGGAGGTGCTCACCGAGGACGGCGTGGCGCTCGGCACCGTCGCCGACGTGATCCTCGAGGTCACCGGCCGCGACGGCAGCTGTGACGTCGTCGGCTACGAGGTGGCTACCGACCCCTCCGGGACGAAGGAACGCATGTTCGTGCCACTGCCCGACACCCTGGCCGCCTCGGCGGAACACCTCGTGGTCCCCACCGCCGCACGCGACTTCGCCACCCGTGACCTGGCCGGGCTGGCCGATGCGGTGACCGCCTTCCGCAACCAGCTGGGGGAACGCGCTGATGCTGCTCAGTGAAGTCGGCGGGCACAAGGTGGTCAGCACCTCCACGGCTCAGACGGTCGGCCACATCGCCGGCCTGGTGATCGATCCGCGGCGTGGCCGCGTGGTGGCGATCACCCTCAAGCGCGCCGGCAGGGCGAACACGGTGCCGTGGGACGACATCACCGCCTTCGGTGCGGACGCGGTGACGGTGCCGGACGAGACCGTCGCCGTCGAGCCGTCCGACACCATCCGGGAACTGAACGGCACGGCGCGCCGGTTACCCGGCAAGCGGCTGCTCAGCGCGTCCGGCAAGGAACTCGGCGCCCTGGACGACGTGGCGTTCGACCCCACCAGCGGAGAACTCACCGCCCTGCTCGCGACCGGCGGCGAGCTGCCCGCGGACCGGCTCGTCGACGCGGGCTCGTACGCCGTCATCGTGTCCGGATGACCCGCGCCGCGCGCCTCCCGAGCACATCAGCGCACGCCGTGCGGCAGCCGGACGACCAGTTCCCACAGCTCGCCGTCCTCGACGGTTCGGGACGAGCCCCCGAGGAGGGCCAGCCGCTCGCGGACGCCGGTCAGGCCCATCCCGTCGGGCGCGCGCCCTGACCTCTGCCGCGGGTTCTCGAACCGGGCGACCACGTCGTCGCCGTCGTCATGGATCCAGATCCGGCAGTGCCCCGCCGGCTGGGCGTGCTTGCGCATGTTGTTCATCGCCTCGCGAGCAACCGCGCTGAGGGTCTGCGCCCGCGCGGCACTCAGGGCCTGCACCGCGACGTCGACCTCGACATCGAAGCCCGCCTCCCGCAATCCGGCAGCCTGCTCCTCGATGTCCTCACGCAGGGTCTCGGCGGTGACGACGGCGACAGTCCGCCCCGGGTCAGTCCCCTGGCTGCGCAGCGCGGCCAGCAACTGCCTCAGGTCGTGCGCGGACGAACGACACTCCGCCGCGATCCGCTCCAGCTCGACGCGGGCTCCGGCCGGCAGGTCCGGCTCGGTGAGCGCCAGGTTCGCTCCGATCGCCGCCCGGGCGAGGGTCTGGGCGACCGTGTCATGCAGGTCGCGGGCCAGCGACAGGCGCAGCTCGGCCTGCTCGAGCGCCGCCCGCTCGCGTTCGTGCTCGAGCAGCACCGCGCCCCGGCGCCACGCCGCGCCGCCGAGCCATGCCAGCACCGCGAGCGAGAGGACCAGCGCGGCGGGTCCCGGCCGGTCGGTCGGCTGCGCGACGGACCGTTCGACCAGCACCAGGTACGCCAGCACGGTGAGCGCGATCGTCAGGGGCGCGCGCCACGACAGCCCCTTGCGCGCCGCCGCGAAGATGTTCACCACAAAGGCCAGCCCGCTCGCCCCCGGCCAGACGCCCGGCATCAGGAACCAGGACGACAGCCCGGCAGCCACGACGAGGGCGCCGGCGAGGGGCAGCCGATACGCCAGCGCTGCACCGAGGCACGTCACGATCTCGACGACCCACACCGCGGCCGAGCCCTCGTCACGGTTCAGCACCGTCGTGAGCGCCACCAACAACGCGGCGATCGAGGGCTCGAGCCACAACGCCTCGCCCACGGGCCTGCGGGAACCGACCACCATGTCCGCAGCCTAGTGATCAGGCCATGGCCGGCTCAGTGGCACATCTTCAGCCACGGCATCAGCTCGCAGTACCACGGCGCGTTGCCGAGCGGGGCGATCGCCTCGATGATCGGGAGCGACCAGATCGTGACGGAGGCGGTCAGCAGGACGTCTTGAAGGATGAACATCGGTATCTCCTTGGGTGGGATTCGCGCCGCATTCTAGGCGGCTTCGTTGAACCGGTGGCGACGTGCCGGCCTGGATCGTCAACTTCGGGCGACGGGACATCTCCCCGGAAGTCGGTCCGGCGATCAACCCGCGGGGAGAGTCCCGTCCCCCGAAGTTGACGATCACACCCGAGCCGTAGCCGAGGCCCCGGAGGACCAGGTCGACTGGTGGCACCGCTCCGGACAGACCGGGCGGACCTACCCCTAGGAGACCGACATGTGGAGCTTTATCTACAAGGTGCTGCGCCTGGCGTGGAAGTACGGCTCGACCGCGATCACGAAGGTCGTCGCCTACATCAAGTCCCACTGGGACACCATCAAGAAGTGGATCGAGCGAGGGCTCACGGTCGAGGCGATCATCGAGCTGATCCTGCGGATCCTCGGCATCGGCTGATGTCCAGCGACCTGGGTGGCGATGCCGGACGGTCCGGCACCGCCACCCAGGTCGTGAGCAGCTTCCCGGCTACTCTGAACCAATCCACCCCGGAACGAGGCAACGTGAACGGATCTCCCCAAGGGACCGCTGAGCCGGCAGACGCGGCGCCCTCGATGGCCCCCGCCGAGCCCGGATCGCGTCTGCCTGGGCGTGCCCTGACCTACCTGAACCTCAAGGCCGCGATCGTGTGGGCCATCACCATGACCGCCGGCCTGGTCGTCCACCTCGCGCTCCCCGGGGCGATCCCGGTCTGGTTGCTCGTCGTGGCCGCCGCCGTCGCCACGATCACCCTGATCACCGACATCGCTCTCGTGCACCGCTGGCACATCCGGACGTACCGCTACGAACTCACCGAGACCGCGACCCGGATCTCGCACGGCCGGATCTTCCTGCGCGAGCGCTCGATCCCCACCAATCGGACCTTCGGGGTCGAACTCGTCCAGGGCCCGCTGCTGCGCGCCTTCGACCTGGCGGAGCTCCGGATCGTGACTGCGGTCGGCAGCAACCCTCTGGGCCCTGTCCCCCGGCCCGAGGCGGATCGGATCCGGACCACCGTCACTGGCGCCGCGGAGCGGGGGCTCCATGCCTGACCAGGCCCCGCTCCGCTGGCGCGACTCGCCCCGGGTGATCCTCGCCGACTACCTCGCGAGCCTCCCCACGACCCTGATCATCGTGGCCGGCCTGTGGGCGTTCGGCATGCGGTCGACCGGACTCCTCGCTGGCATTCTGACCACGTTGGCCATCGTCTGGGTGGCGCTCGCCGTTGTCGAACCCGTCTTCCGTCAGGCCACTCACCGCTACGAGCTGACCTCGAGTTCACTTCGCCACGAGATGGGCCTCATCGAGCGACGCCGCCGCGACTTCCCGTGGCGTTCGATCGCGGCCGTCAACACCGACCGGCCCTGGGCACACAGGCTGCTCGGCCTCTACCGCCTCACCCTGACCCAGGCTGGCGACGAGTCGACCCGCGTCGTCCTCCGCGGGGTCACCCGGCCGACGGTGGACCTTGTGCTGGGCCATGTCGAGGCCGCGCTGCCGACCGGGCAGCCGTCCGCACCCGCGGCCGAACGGCCCGGAGAGCGCACGATCTACGCCGCATCGGTGCCGGAACTGGTGCTGGTGAGCTTCGTGTACGGCCAGGTCCTGGTTCTCGCCGCTGCGGGGGCCGCGACGCTGTGGGACCTCCTGGAGGGCGCCGGACTGCTCGAACCGTTCGGGGTCGCAGCCCGGCAGTTCCCCGCCTGGGCACAGGTCCTCGGCGCGATCGTCGTGGCCGTCCTGATCGGCGTGGGCGCCACCCTCGTGCGCTTCTTCCGGTTCCGGGTCGGCGTCAGCGATCACGGCACCCTCTCGATCCGGTTCGGCCTGCTGGAGTCGCAGGAGCGCCGGATCGACCCAGCTGCCGTCGAGGGGATCGTGGTCCACCGGAACCTGGTCGAGCAGTGGATCGGACGGGCCCGACTGGCCCTCCTGACCACAGACTCGGCGTCCCAGCTCCGGAGCAACCTGCTACTTCCGTCGTTGCCCGTGGACGTGGTGCGCTCGCTCGCCAGAGAGCACTTCGCGGGCCTGGTCGCGAGCGAATCGCTGCTGGACGACCGCCCGCGCCGCGCCCGTGCCCTGCTGCTGTCGATCGGTGTGCTCGGCGCCGCCGCCGGTGCCGGTCTCGGCCTCCACCAGTGGACCACCCTGCCGCTGTGGGCGGTCCTGCTCGCCGGGCTCAGCTTCCTGTTCGCCATCTCGTTCCTCGGCAGGTCGCTGTCAACCCGGTTCTCCGGCGAGGACACCCGGCGCCTGATGAATTCCACGACGCGGTTCGCCGCCGAACGGCAGACCACCCTGCGCGTGCGGGCGATCGGCCAGGTCGCCACCATGGGCTGGCTCCGGCCGAGGCCGCACTTCCTGTGCGTCATGCTCGGCGCGTACGCCGGGCGTCCCCTCCGCTGGCTTGCGCTCGCCCACCCGCGCGCGTCCGTCGACCACCTCGCCCACCAGGTGCTATCCGGAACGGGAGACGCGCCACCCCGCCCCCAACCCTGGAGGTTCGCCCAATGATCCGGGTCGAAAACGTCTCCAAGCGCTTCGGTGACGTCGACGCGGTGCAGAACGTCTCCCTGGAGGCTCCGGACCGGGAGGTGACCGGCTTCGTCGGCCCCAACGGTGCCGGCAAGACCACCGTGATGAAGATCATCTGTGGGCTGCTGCCGGCCGACAGCGGCACCGCCCTCGTCGACGGCGTCCCGTTCGTCCGGTCGGCCCGCCCGGGCAAGGCACTGGGCGTCCACCTCGGCGGGGAGTGGCTCCCGGGCCGGATCACGGGCGAGAACCTGCTCCGGTACGGCGCGGACGCACTGGACGGAGCGACCCGTGACATCGGCGACCTGCTCCGCCTGACCGGCCTCGAGGACGCTGCCCGGAGCCGCGTCGGAACCTACTCGCTGGGCATGCGGCAGCGCCTCGGCATCGCGCTGGCGCTGCTGGGCGATCCCGACAACCTGGTCCTGGACGAGCCCGTCAACGGGCTCGATCCCCACGGCGTCATCTGGCTTCGCTCCCTACTCCGCGAGGAGGCCGCGGCCGGCAAGGCCGTTCTGCTGTCGTCCCATCTGATGTCGGAACTCGAACTCGTCGCCGACCGGGTGGTGATGCTCGACGGCGGCAAGGTGCTGCGCGAGGGCCGCCTCGGCGACCTCCACGACAGCGCCAGGGCACCGGTTCGCCTCCGGTCGGACGAACTCCCCGCGGTCGTCAGCCTGCTGCGCGGCCACGGCTACGCACTCCGGGTCCTCCCGGACGGCGCCGTGGTCGAGGCGACCGATCCCGCGACCATCGGACGGATTGTCTTCGGCGCCGGCCTGACCCTGACCCATCTCGAGGTCCAGCGGCAGTCGCTGGAGGACGTCTTCCTCACCTCCACCACCAATCGAGCACGGATCGAGGCAGCCCGGCCATGACCATGCAGCCCACCCCCGGCCGACAGACTGCCGGCTCGGTCATTCGCGCGGAGTTCCGCAGACACCTGCGTGGCCGGCGCACGCCGGTCGCGCTCGGCGTCGCGGCCGGGATCGCGGTGCTGAGCGCATTCGGGTTCTTCGCGTTCGTGCGCTCGGTCGACGACACGCTCGGCGCCGGGGCGTTCGCCGTGCCGATCGGCCTGGAGTTCGCGGCCGGCGCGATCAGCCTCGTGCTGTGCCTCTACGCCCTCTCGACGGTGACCGGTGAAACCGGGGACGGCACGGTCCTGGGCTCGCTGCTGCTCGTACCGAACCGTGGCCGGCTGCTCGTGGCCCGCGCGCTCGTGTGGCCCGTGCTCGGCATGGCGGTCCTGCTGGTGGTGAGCCCCTTCGTCCTTCTGCTGGGTCGGGTGATCGGGCTTCCCGGGTCGATCGACCTCGGCTCCTTCCTGCTGGGCCTCGGCATGGCCTGCCTCGCCCTCGCGCTGGTGACGACCCTGTCGTTCCTCGCGGCCACCGCGCTCCGACGCGGCGCGGTGGCGATGGCCATGGCGATCGGGTGCCTCCTGGTCCTCCCGCTGGCCGTCGTGGTCCTGCAGGTCGCGGGGCCGGACGCGTTCGGACCCGTCCTCGCGACCGTGCTCGATGCGCTGCCCGGTGTCGCCGTCATGAAGGCCCTCAACGTCTCCGGGACGGCCGCGCAGGGTTGGATCCCGGTCATCCAGGGTCTGCTCGTGCTCGGCGCCTGGGTGGTGGCAACCGGCTTGGTCGCGGTCCCCCGGTTCTGGCGCGAGGGGGCCCGCACCGAATGACGACGCCAGACGATCCCGCTGCGAAGCAGAACAAGGAGAAGACCGTGAACCGACCCGTCGCGATCGTCCTGGGCGTCGTGCTCATCGGCGCAGGACTGGCGTGCATCTTCGTCCGCGTCAAGATGGCCGCCGACCTGTCGGTGCCACTCCAACTCGTGGTCACCGCCCTCGGCGTGGCCGGCATCCTCGCGGGCGGCGGGGTGATCGGGCGCGCCTTCCGGAGGACCCCGTCCGACTGAAGCCCGGGCTCAGCCGACCAGTCCCCACTCGTGCGCCCGGGCCGCCAGCTGGGCGCGGCTGCGGCAGCCGATCCGGCGGAGCAGCCGGCTGACGTAGGTCTTCACCGTGCTGGGCGCCAGGGAGAGCTCCCGGGCGATTTCGGTGTTGTCGAGCCCCGTCCCCACCAACCGCACCAGGTCGATCTCGGTCGGTGAGAGGTCGGGTGGCGGGTTGCCCCGCCGCGTGAAGGCGTTGAGCACGCCCGCCAGCAGCTTCGGAGAGACCAGGGCCTCGCCGTTGTTGGTGATCCGGATGGCCTGGACGAGCAGGTCCGGGGGGTCCACCTTGAGCAGGAATCCGCTGGCACCCGCCTCCAGCGCGGCCCGCATGGTGGGTTCGTCGCCGAGGGCGGTGAAGCAGAGGGCCCGCGGTGGACGCGGAAGGCTGAGCGCCCTCTCGATGAGCTCGACACCGTCCAGGCCGGGCATGTGGATGTCGGTGAGCAGGACGTCCGGCTCCAGCTCGCCGACCATCCGCAACGCGGTTCGCCCGTCCGAGGCCACCCCGACGATCGAGATGTCGGCCGCCCGGGCGACATAGGTGACGATGGCACGCTGTGCGAACGGATCGTCCTCCGCCACCAGGACCCGGATCTCCGGATCGCTCATCCTCCACCTCGTCTCGGCCGCTCCCGGCCCATCATGGTCGATCCGGGCACCGGCTGGCGACCGACCGCCGTGGCTGCGCGCGCCGGGTAGGCCACGTCCATACGGTTCCGTACACCGCGCCGCCTACGCCCCGCGGCGCCGGTGCATGAGCGCGACGACGCCGTGCAGCAGCGCCGCGATCGCCAGCCACACCAGCGTGAGCACGGGGATGCTGATCCACAGGTTCGCGCCGCGCTGCAGGAAGGGGTAGGGGCTCGGGATCCCCATCGGGGCGAGCACGGCGAACGTGAAGACCAGGTAGAGCACCGGCAACCACAGCGTCGCGACCTCCTGCACCCAGGACGCCCGGGGCTCGCGCCCGGCGACCAGGCGCACCAGCACCGCGATCGGCAGCAGGGCGTGCAGGGCGATGTTCGCCAGGACCGTCGGCAGCAGCCTGCCCACGCCGTACGCCGGGGCCAGCACGGCCCAGTACACGATGCCGGCCAGTACCGAGCCCACTGCCCCCGCGCGCGCCACGACGCGGGCCAGCGGCACCGGTACGAGATCGACCGCGGGCCAGATCAGCGTGGTGACGGTCGCACACCAGATCGTGAAGTAGAGGAACATCGGCGTCGAGTCCTCGACCTGGGCGGCGAACAGCACCAGCCCGGCCAGGCCGACAACGAGGACGAGCCAGGATGCGGCGCGCACGCCGGCCTGTCGGGTCGCTGGAGCAGTGGGTGCCTGCGTGGTCATGGCGTGTCTCCCTGGGGTGTGGGCTCCGCCGAATATCTCACCGGACGCGCCGCCGCGGGACCGGTACGGGAGGAACCGCACACACTCGTACGCCCCGGGGTCTCCGCCGGCCGACCCATCGCGCGCGGACGCGCCCCTGGACCGAGTTGGGGACGGTTCCTTACTCGGT